>JANMTJ010000241.1:0-5906 GCA_031390295.1 Oleiharenicola sp. | reverse complement strand
ACGCTCTGCTTCTCGGTGATGAGTTCGCGCATCCGCTCGGAGACTTCGACAAATTCATAGATGCCCACGCGCCCGCTGTAGCCGGAGCCGAAGCACTTGGGACAGCCGCGGCCGCGATAGAGCGTGACCGGCACGCCTTCGTACCCGGAGAAAAACTCGGCCAGCTCGTTGTCCGAAGCCTGGTATTGCTCCTTGCACGATGAACAGATGCGCCGCACCAACCGCTGGGAAAGCACGCCCATGGTCGTAGGCGCCACCAGGTAGGGATCCACGCCGATCTCCACCAGCCGGGTGACGGCCTGCAGGGCGTTGTTGGTGTGCAGTGTCGTCAGCACGAAATGCCCGGTCAGCGCCGCCTCGGTGGCAATGAGCGCCGTCTCCAGGTCGCGGATTTCGCCGATGAGAATGACATCGGGATCCTGGCGCATGATGCTGCGGAGCACCTTCGAAAAAGTCAGGCCGATGCCCGCATTGACCTGGTGCTGCGTGATGTCGGGCAGCCGGTATTCCACCGGGTCCTCGATCGTGGTGATGTTCAGGTCGGGGCGGTTGAGCTCGTTGATGCAGCCGTAAAGCGTGGTGGTCTTGCCGCTGCCGGTCGGGCCGCAGACGATGAGGATGCCGTTGGGGCGGGACACGACGCGCCTGATCGCCTCGAGTGTCGAGCGCGGAAACCCCAGGTTGTCCAGGCTCAGCATGGACTGGTCGAGGGGCGAACCGAGGACGCGCAGCACGGCCTTCTCCCCGTAGAGGCTGGGCAGCGTCGAGACGCGGAAGGAGGTGTTGAGCGTGCCGAAGTTGAGTTCGAACGCGCCGTCCTGCGGCAGCCGGCTTTGCGAGAGGTCGAGCTGGCAGAGCACCTTGATGCGCACGACCAGGGTCACGTGCACCGTCCGGGGCAGTTCCATGACGGTCTGCATGTCGCCGTCGATGCGCATGCGCACCCGGCTGTCCTCCGCCCGCGTTTCAAAGTGGATGTCGGAGGCTCGCCGCCGGTAGGCGGTCAGGATGATGCTGTTGAGCAGCTCGATCACCGCCTTGGACTCGACCAAGTCGGCGACATCGGCGGCGGTCTTGATCTCACGGGCGCCGATCATCCCGGGCAGCTGGTCGCAGAAACTCTGCAGATTGTGCGCCATGTTGCCCTCGGCGCCGAGGTACATGTCGATCACTGTCGCGATCTCGTCGGGATGGGCAAAAACGGGGCTGACATTCTTGCCCAGTATCTTGCCCAGCGATTCCACCTGCTTGGCATTGAGCGGGTCACCCATGCCCACGGTCACGCCGTCACCCATGGCGCTCAGCACGACGGCCCCGACCCGTCGTGCAATGTCCACCGGCAGCTGTTCGAAGCCATCGGTCGGGATCGCCACGGTCATGGGATTGACGTAGGCCACGCCGAGGGCGTCGGCCCACAGCTGGCACAGGCGGGTCTTGGGCAGCACCGCGCGCTCCATCAGGTCGCGGAGCAGCTTCATCGGGTCGGCCTTGAGCAGATTCGCGCGCGCATCGATCAAGGTCGTTTGCGCCGGGGCCAGCCGGCGCACCGAATCAAGGAATGTCTCCACGTGGCTCATGGCGAGGGCTTGTCCGGCTTTTTGGCGGCGGCGCGGAAGCGGGCGGCAATATCCTTCTGGTTCAACAGGCGGGGGGTGCCGGAGGAGGACTGGTTGTAGTCCAGCCGCGCCTCCTCGAGGATGGTCGGCAGATCATAGCGCACCAAATAATCCACCAGCGAAGGGACCTTAATCAGGGGTAGCTTGGGGTTGCTCATGGGATTCCGGGTTCTCCGGGGAAAAATTGCTTCAGCATTTCCTGCAATTCGACCTGCAGGAGGTCCGCCCGGAGGTCCTTCCGGATGAAGGATGAGGCGCCCTTGTTGACGCACTCCTCGACAATCGCCTCCTCAGAGATCGAGGTCAGCATCACAATGGGCGTATCCGGCTTGAACGTCCTGATCTGGCCGAGGGCCTGCACCCCGTCCATGCGCGGCATGTTGATGTCGAGCAGGATCAGCTCGGGGTCGGCCGTTCGGCACTGATCAATGGCCTCCTGCCCATCGCGGGCCTCGGTCACCGTGCAATTGATGAATCCGCTCAACACTTTGCCGACGAAAACCCGCATGTAGCGTTCATCGTCAACCAATAATACCTTGAGCGGTGTGGTTCGATTGAGCATGCAGAACTGCCCCGGGTTGGGGCATCCGCCAGTATCCACGTACGTTGCTAATGCGCAAGTGCTAACACTACGATTGGCCTACGGTCATATCCTCCCTTGCCCGAAGCCGGCCTCACCTCGCTGCCGGACTCAGCCAGATTGTCATGTTATGGCAGCCAAGCTAGGGTGATAGCTCAGATGTGAATCGCCTGCCCCAGGGTGGCGAGGGCGGCCTCGCCCAGCGCCTCGGACAGTGTCGGGTGGGCGTGGATTGAGTGGTGGATGTCTTCGATCGTGGCCTCGAGGTTCATGGCAAGGCCGTACTCCGCGATCAATTCCGTGGCCTCTTGGCCGATGATGTGCACGCCGAGGATCTCGCCGGTCTTCGCCTCGGCGATGACCTTGACGAAGCCCTCAGTATCACCGGCCGCGACGGCCTTGCCGACGGCGGTGAACGGGAACTTGCCGATCTTGTAGTCGAGTCTCTTTTCCTTGGCCTGCTTCTCCGTGAGGCCGGTGCTGGCGACCTGCGGCTGGCAGTACGTACAGCCGGGAAAATTGCCGACCTGCTTCGGCTTGCTGTGGCCGAACATGCCCTCGACCGCCTGGACCGCGCGGAACGAGGCGACATGCGCCAGCCATGGCGGGCCCTGGATGTCGCCTGCGGCGTAAACCCCGGGCGTGCTGGTCTGGTAATTGGCATCGACCTTCACAAAGCCGCGATCGAGCTCGAGCTTCACCTTGGGCGAGACCAGCCCCTCGAGGGCGGCCGTGATGCCGATGGCCACCAGGATGGTCTCGACCTCAATTTCGGTCTTGGCGCCGTCCTTCACGAGATCGAGCTTCACGCTTTTGCCGCCGGCACGGATGTTCTCGCACTTGGTGCCCGTGTGGATCGCAATGCCCTGCTTGATGAAACTGCGCTCGAGGAGCTTGCCGACCTCCTCGTCCTCGACGGGGAGCACCTGGGGCAGCATCTCGATGAGCGTGACCTTTGCCCCGAAGGCATTGAAGAAATACGCGAACTCCACCCCAATGGCGCCGGCGCCGATGATGGCGATGGACTTCGGCGGGGTCTTGGCGGCGAGCGCCTCGCGGGAGGTCATCACGCGCACACCGTCGGCGGGCAGGCCGGGCAGCTGCTTCGGCTTCTGGCCGGTGCAAAGGAGGATGTTCTTGGTCTTGAAAAACTTTCCCTGGTGCTCGCCAGCGGTGACCTCGACCATGCCGGGGATGGTGACGCAGCCCTTGCCGACAAAGTAATCCACCTTGTTTTTCTTGAAGAGGAACTCGACGCCCTTGGCCATCTGGGCCGCCACGCCGCGGGAGCGTTCGACAACCTTGGCGAAGTCGAAGCCGACCTCCTTGACCGTCAGGCCGTAAGCGTCGGCCTTCTGCATGGTGCGGTAGAGCTCGGCGCTCTTGAGCAGGGCCTTGGTCGGGATGCAGCCCCAGTTGAGACAGGTGCCGCCGGCGCGCTCCATCTCGATGACGGCCACCTTTTTGCCGAGCTGCCCGGCCCGGATCGCGGCCACGTAGCCGGCGGGGCCGCCACCGATGATCACCAAGTCGTAAATTGCGTCAGACATAGTTGGGATTTGTGAACCGGGAAAGTCGCCCCACCCGCCTTGCCCGTCAAACGGAAAGTCCGGGGTAGGGCCGGACCGCTGGGCCGGCCGTGGAATTCGGCGCGCCCAGCGGTCGCGCCCTCCCCTCTATCCTAAATATCGATCACGTCGTCGCGCTTGGTTGCGCGCGGCGGACCCGGCGGCTTGGCCGGGGGCAGCATCAGCCGGCTCAACGCCAGGTTGGTCACGCTCACGATCAAAGCACCCAGCAGGGCCGACCCGAAGCCGGCGACATGGAATCCCTCCACCAACCGGCCGACCAGATAGAACAGGCCGGCATTGATGACCCAGATGCCCAGGCCCATCGTCAGGATGACGAACGGCAGGGTGAAGAGCAACAACAGCGGCTTGAGGACGACATTGAAGAAGCTCAGCAACAGCACGACCACGGCCAGGGTCAGGCCGTTGTCGCAACTGATGCCCGGCACAAGTTTCTCCGCCAGCACGACGCCCAGCGCCAGAATCAGCCATCGCACCAGCAGATTGACGAATGCGTTGTTCATTGAATGATGGATTTCACCTTTGCCGCACCCTCCTGCGGAGCAATGAAAATTCTCATCGTCCAAGACTATCTCCGCAGCGGCGGCACCGAACGTCAGTCCGTGTTCATGGCCTCGGCCTTCGCCAAGGCCGGCCACGAGGTCACCCTCCTCACCTTCCGGCCCCGCGGCGTGCTGGCGCTCGACGGCGAGCAGCAACCCTTCGCCTTCCGGTCGCTGCAATCCTTCGACACCCGCCTCGACTGGTTCGCCCCCGGCCTGCTGGGCACGGCCGAGGAGGCCGCGCCCGACCTCGTGCTCTGCATGGGCCGCATGGCCAACTGTTACGCCGGTTTCATCCAGTCGCGCCTGCCCCGGGCCGCCGTCATCTGTACCATGCGCACCGGCAAGCTCCTCCCCTGGCTCTTTGTGCGTTCGCTGCGCCGCTGCCGGCACATCATCGCCAACAGCCACGTGGCCAAGCGCGTGATCATCGATGACCACGACATTCCCAGCCACAAGGTCACGGTCATCCACAACCCCGTGCTGCGCTTCACGGACGACACGGCGGTGCGCAACACCGCCCTGCGCCGCTACCACGGGGCCAACCCCAGCACGGTCGTCCTGTTGAACGTCGCGATGTTCCGCCCCTGGAAGAACCAGCGGGAACTCATCGAGATCTGCGCCCGCCTGCCCGGCTACGTGGACTGGCAGCTCTGGCTCGCCGGCGAGGGACCGACCCGGAAAAAATGCGAACGCCTCGCCCATGACCTTGGCTTCGGCGGCCGGGTGAAGTTCCTCGGTTACCAGCCCGAGCCGACTCCCCTATATCTTGCCGCTGATCTCGCGGTGCTAACGTCCCAGAGCGAGTCTTTGTCCAACTACCTCATCGAAGCCCAGCTCCACGGGCTGCCCGCCGTCGCCTACAACATCGTCGGCGTCGGCGAGTGCTTCGCGCCCGAGCGCTCCGGCTATCTGATCAAGAACCTTGACCAGACGGCCTTTGTGGCGGCGCTGGACCGGCTTATCCGCGAACCGGCCCTGCGCAAGCGATTCGCCGACCATGCCCGGCGTCACGCCCAGTTGCATTTCACACCCGAGCGCCAGGTCCAGGCCCACCTCAACCTCTTCCGCGAGCTCAGCAAGGCCTGAGCCCCTTCGGCCGGGATCCTGACAGCGTCCTGTCAGGAGACTCAGCCCGCCGTGCACCCTGATTTGCCTTCCCTGCAATCACGCCCTTTGTCCCAGTCGTGCCCTCCCCGTCCAGTCCAGCCCCCGAGTCCATCCGCCTGCGCGGGGTACGGCAGAACAACCTCAAGGGCTTCGACCTCGATCTGCCGCTGGGCCGCTACATCGTCGTCACCGGGCTGAGCGGCGCGGGCAAGTCCTCGCTTGTCTTCGACACGCTCCACGCCGAGGGCCAGCGCCGTTATGTCGAGACCTTCAGCGCCTACACCCGGCAGTTCCTCGACCTGCTCGACAAGCCCAAGGTGGACTCGGTGGAGAACATCCGCCCGTCCATCGCCATCGAGCAGACCAACACGGTCAAGACCTCGCGCTCCACCATCGGCACGATGACCGAGCTGACCGACTTTTTCAAAGTCTGGTTCAGCCACGTCGCCGAGTGCTACGACCCCACCAC
>JANMTJ010000229.1:0-5310 GCA_031390295.1 Oleiharenicola sp. | reverse complement strand
GTGCGGAGGATTTGCGGCAGCTTTTGCTTGAGGCCAACGGCCGCCAGCTGCCGGTGCTGCTGCTGGGACGCGGCTCCAATCTCATCATTCCCGACGAGGGCGTGGATGGTCTGGTGATCAGCCTCGGGCACGCGAACTGGCAGAAGTTTGAGTCTCACCCGGACGGACGTGTCTGGACCGGGGCGGGCCTACGGTTGAAAAATCTGTGCGGTCTCGCCACCAAGGCGGGCCTGAAGGGCTTCGAGTTCCTCGAGGGCATCCCCGGCTCGGTGGGCGGCGCGCTGCGCATGAACGCCGGGGCGATGGGCGGCTGGATGTTCGACGTGGTTGAGGAGGTGCAGCTGATGACCATGGCGGGCGAGATCCGGGCCATGAAAAAGTCGGAGATGCACGTGGATTACCGTCACTGCGCGGAATTGCAGGACACCATCGCGCTAGGTGCGTGGCTGCGTCCTGCGGCCAGTGCCGATGCAACCGACATTCGCCGGCAGATTGATGTTTACCAGAAGAAGCGCGTGGAGACCCAGCCGCGCGAGCCAAGCGCCGGCTGTATCTTCAAGAATCCGCCGGGCACGTCCGCCGGCCGTCTGATCGAGGAGGCCGGGCTCAAGGGCGAGCGGGTGGGGGACGCCGAGATTTCCACCGTGCATGCCAATTTCATCGTCAACCGCGGCCACGCCACGAGTGCGGATATCATCGGGCTGGTGAAAAAAGTCCGGGCGCGCGTGAAGAGTACTCGCGGCGTCGACCTTGAACCCGAGGTGATGCTCTACGGTCAGGAATGGAGGGATGTGCTGTGAAGAACGCATCGACATCGTTTCGCGCGGTAGCGCGGGTAGGGCGTGTTGTCGCAACGCGCCGCGGCGCTCTCGGAGAGTGCGCCCTACCTGTTGCAGGGAGGCTTTTGCCATGACCACCCCCGCCATCGCCGTGCTGGCCGGGGGCACTTCCCCGGAACGCGAGGTGTCGCTCGGTTCGGGCAAGGCTGTGGCGCTGGCCATGGCTTATTCGCATCCCACGCAGTTTTTCACCGTGGACCGCGACGCCCTGCCCGAGGGGCTCGATCCGGCCTGCCATGTGGTCTGCTCTACGCTTCACGGCGTGTTCGGCGAGGACGGCGGCATGCAGCGCCTGTTTGATGCCGCCGGCTTTGCCTACACGGGTTGTGATGCCCGGGGCAGTGACCTTTGTTTTGACAAGTGGCGCACGCGTCAGGCGGTCTCGGCGATGGGAGTGGCGGTGGCGCCGGGCCGGCATTTCCTGGCGAACCAGAAGCCCACGGCGGCGAACCTGGCGGCGGAACTCGGCGACCAGGTCGTGCTCAAGCCCAACCGGCAGGGCAGCAGCGTCGGCCTCCAGATTGTCTCCTCCAAGGCCGGGCTGGAGATCGCCCTGGGCGGCATCCGGCAGGGTGACTGGGTGGCGGAGAAACGCATCCTGGGGCGCGAGCTGACGGTGGGCCTGCTGCGCGGCCGGGCCATGGGCATCGTGGAGATCGTGCCGAAGTCCGGCCTGTTCGATTACACGAGCAAATACACCAAGGGACTCACCGAGTACATTTCCCCCGCCAAGCTCTCCACCGAGACCGCGCAAAGGGTGCGGACGGCGGCCGAGACCGCTTTCGCCTCGTGCGGCTGCCGCGACTATGTGCGGATCGACTTCATGCTCTCCGCCGAGGACGAGATCTATTTGCTGGAAATAAACACCCTGCCCGGCATGAAGGAGACGAGCCTGCTGCCGATGAGTGCGCGTTGCGTGGGGTTGGATTTCGTGGCGCTCTGCCGCGAACTGGTTGCCCCCGCCGTGGATCGATTCCAGACGGCCCCCGCCTTGTCCCGATGAAATCCAACAACGCCCAATTCGCCGAGCCCCCGGGCCGTTCCTGGCGCACCATCCGCCAGGAGGTGAGCGTGCCGGCCATGTCACGGAAGGGCCGTCAGCGCCAGGTGGGCGGTTGGCTGAAAATCGGCCTGCTGTCCGCCGCGGCGGTGCTGGCCGGCTGCGGTCTTTACGCGGTGATCGATTCCTGGGTGACCGACCGCACGGCGCTGGCCGCGGCCGTGCATAGCGCGCCGGTGCGCGACGTGGTGCTCATCACCGATGGCGTGATGACGCAGAAGTGGACGACCGGCGTGCTGGCCCTGCCCAAGCCCGTCAGCCTGATGGCACTCAATCTGCCCGCGCTGCGCGACAGGCTGCTCGCCCACGGGCAGGTGCGTTCGGCGGTGCTGACCCGGAATTTCCCCGACACCCTGGTGGTCACCCTGCAGGAGCGCTCCCCGGTGGTCCGGGTGCAGGCCAGTGAGGGTTTTGGCAGCACGAAGGTGTTGCTGGTGGCCAAGGACGGGGTCGTTTACGAGGGGCTGAATTACGACAAGTCGCTCCTCGCCAGCCTGCCCTGGCTCGATGGTGTCCGGCTGGTGAAGACGGGCAAGGGCTACGCGCCGATCGCGGGCATGACGGACGTGTCCACGCTGCTCTCGAAAGCCCAGTTGGACGCGCCGCACCTTTACCGCGGCTGGCTCATCGTTTCACTCGCCCGGCTGGCCGAGGCCGATGAAATCATCGTCAAGTCCCGCGACGTGCCGCAGATCGTCTTCAGCCGGAAGCGTGACTTCTTCAAGCAGGTGGCCCAGCTCGACTATGTCATCGACGCCGCTCAGGTGCTGGCGGAGCCCAACCTGCAGTCGGTCAACCTGACGCTCGAGGGCCAGGTGCCGGTGCGCCTGTCGGGCACGCCCGACGAACTGGTCTCGGTCACCCGGCCCGAATTTTCCATCCAACCTCCCCAACGTAAGCTCAAACGTGATCTCTAACAGCAGCAGAATCATCGGCGCCGTCGAAATCGGCACCGGCAAAGTCGCTGTCCTCGTGGGCGAGATCGCCCGCGGACGCAGCCTCAACATCATCGGCGTCGGCGTGGCCCCGGCCCGCGGCGTCATGAAGGGCGAGGTCGTCGACTACAAGGCGGCCTGCGAGGCGACCCATCACGCGCTCGAGATGGCCGAGCAGCGCGCCGGTGTCCGGCTGGAGGAGGTGTGGCTGGCCCAGAGCGGCGGCCACCTCGATGCCTTCTACAACGAGGCCTCGGTCAATGTGAAGTCGGCCGACAATACCGTCACCGCGCTCGACATCGAGTCGGTCTGCGCCCTCGCCAAGGAAAAGGAACTGCCCGCCGGCCGCTCGCGCATCCACGACATCCGCCGTCCGTTCCGGCTCGACGGCCGCGCCGTGACGGACCCCGAGCATCTTTCCGGTCGCCGGCTTGAGGTCGGTTATTGGATCGTGCACGGTTCCGAGAGCAAGGTGAGCGACAACATCCACGTGGTGGGCGGCTACCACCTGGAGGTACGCGAACTCGTGCTGGGCAGCCTGGCCAGCGGCTCGCTGCTGACGACGGCCGAGGAGCGGGCGCAGGGCGCGCTCGTCATCGACATCGGCAAGGGCGTGACCGACTACGTGCTTTATCGCGACGGCCATGTGCTGGTCACCGGCAGCCTGCCGGTGGCGGGCGAGCACCTGACCAATGACCTGAGCATCGGCCTCCGCGTCACCGCCGCGCAGGCGGAGATGCTCAAGCTCCGGCACGGCCGGGGCACGGTGCAGACCCGCGACAAGACCGACAAGGTCTGGCTCGATGGCGACGGGGCCTTTGGCGACCGGCAGCTGCCCAAGATGGCCATCGAGACCATCGCCGCCGCGCGCACCATGGAGCTGCTCGAGGTGGTGCGCCAGAAGCTCGGCCCGGCCTTTGTGCCCGAGCATTGCGGCGCCGGCGTGATCCTCACCGGCGGCACGGCCAAGCTGCCCGGCATCGAGGACGCCGCCACGCGGGTTTTCGGGCTGAATGCCCGGTTGGGCGCGTCACCCGCCTGGGTGAAGGACGAATTGAAGGACCCGATGTTCAGCACCGTACTGGGGGTTTTCCAGTTCGGCCTGCGTACCGCGCATGAACACGCGCTGCCCATGCGGCGGAAACCCGGCCTCCTGAGCAACCTCACCAAAATCTTCGCCACCTCCTGACCATGGACCAGAACCCGAACGAACTGCCCTTCGAGGCGCTGACTGACCGTGATGTGGGCATCAAGCTCATTGGCGTGGGCGGAGGCGGTTCCAATGCCGTCGACCGGCTCAAGATGGAGAACCTCGACCGGCTCCAGCTGGCCGTCATCAACACCGATCTCAAGGCGCTCGGCACCTCCCCGGTGCAGGACAAGATTCTTATCGGCACGGGGCTCACGCGGGGGCTCAGCGCCGGCGGCGACCCCGAGCTGGGCTGCAAGGCGGCCGAGGCCGACGCCGACAAGATCGCCGAGATCGTCAAGGATACGGACCTCGTGTTCCTGGTCGCGGGCTTGGGGGGCGGCACGGGTTCCGGCGCCACCCCCATCGTCGCCCAACTGGCCGCGGAGGCGGGCGCGGTGGTCATCGCGTTTGTCACCCTGCCGTTCTCGTTCGAGGGCGGCCGCCGCCGCAAGCAGGCCGAAGAGGCCCTGACCGAGTTGCGGCGCGTGTGCGACGCCGTCATCCCGCTCTCCAACGACATGCTCCTGCAGGAAGGCACGGAGCAGACCAGCGTGCTCGATTCCTTCGCCCGCGCCGACGAGTGGATCGGCCGGGGCGTGAAGTCCATCTGGGCGATGCTTTCGCGCACCGGGCTCATCAACGTGGATTTCACCGCCGTGCGGCAGGTGTTCCAGCACCGGGGGGGCAAGACACTCTTCGGCCTCGGGGTCGGGTCGGGGGAGAATCCCGCCGAGGCCGCGCTGGAGGACCTGAAGAACTGTCCGCTGCTCCACACCCCGGAGCACGCCCGCAAGGCCGACCGCCTGCTGGTCAACATCACGGGCGGCGCCGACCTCAGCCTGACCAAGGTCAACGAGCTCATGTCGGCCGTCACCGAGCAATTCGGGCCCGAGGCCCATGTGGTCATGGGTGCGGCCATTGACGAGGCCCTGCATGGCCGGGTCGAGATCTGCGTCATGGGCACGACCGACGTCGGCGGCCGCAATTTCGTCCGCCGCCCCGCCGCGCCGTCCCCGCGCAGGCCCGACAAGCCCGCCGCCACGGCCACCAGCGCGCCGGCGGAGAACCTGACCAGCGTCCGGACCACGGTCACGACCGACGTGACGGGCGCCCGCGCCATCGCGGCGGTCCACCCGGCCAAGATCAAGCAGGAGGAATTCGGCTTCCAGGGCGAACCGGCCGAGAACCGCGGCGCCTTCGACAAGTCCGACCGCAACCTCTTCGAGGGTCAGGATCTCGACGTGCCGACCTACCTGCGCAAGGGTATCAAGGTGGCGATCTGAG
>JANMTJ010000215.1:0-3464 GCA_031390295.1 Oleiharenicola sp. | reverse complement strand
CGTGAACAGCGTCGCGCTCATCAAGGCCCTCGGCGGCGGCTGGGAACGGAACGCAACCATCGCTTCCAACTAACCACCGGTAGGGCGGGGGACCGCTGGGCCCGCCGTTGGGAGTGATAGGGAATTCGCGGCGGGCCCAGCGGTCCCGCCCTACCGGTGGTTAGTTGGAAGCGATGGTTGCGTTCCGTTCCCAGCCGCCGCCGAGGGCCTTGATGAGCGCGACGCTGTTCACGAGGCGCTGGGCCGAGAGCTGGGCGGCGGTACGCTCGGTCGCCAGGACTGTGCGCTGGGCGTCGATGACCTCGAAGTAGTTCACGAAGCCGGCATCGTAGCGCGTCTGCGCCAGCGTGCCGGCGCGGCGCGCGGCGGCCACGGCGCGGTCCTGTGCGGCGGACTGCTCGCCGAGGAGTTGCGTCGCGGTGAGGGCGTCCTGCACCTCCCGGAAGGACACAAGCACGCGCTGACGAAAGAGCGCGACGTTCTCCTCATAGGCGGCACGGCTGCGCGCGAGGTTGGCGCGGTTGCGACCGCCTTGGAAGATCGGCAGGTAGAGGCTCGGCCCGATGGACCAGAGCTTCGAGTCGGAGTTGGCCAGCCGGTCGATGTCGCCGCTCGCGAAGCCGAACGAGCCGGTCAGCGAGATGGCGGGAAAGAACGCGGCCTTGGCCACACCGATGCGGGCGTTGGCGGCGGCGAGCGCGGACTCCGCCGCGACGACGTCGGGCCGGCGCTCCAAAAGTTCGCTCGGCAGGCCCGCGGGCACGGCCGGTGGCGATGAAAGCTGACCGCTGCTCGTGGACAGCTCAAAGCCCGGCGCGGCCTCGCCGAGGAGGACAGCGAGCGCATTTTGCAACGCAGCGCGGCGATTCGCCAGGGCGGCGGCATCCGCCTCGGTGGCGGCGAATTCGGTCTCAGCCCGGGCCACGTCGAAGTCCGTGGCCGCGCCGTTGGCCCGGCGCGAGTTCACCAACTCCAGCGTCTTGCGCCGCAGGTTCACGCCATCGTTCACAAGGGCGGTCTCGCGCTCGAGCGCCCTCAATGAAAAATAGGTGGACGCGACTTCGGCGGTGAGGGCGAGCCGGACGTTCTCAAAGTCCGCGGCGCTGGCGACAGCCTCGGCGCGCGCGCCCTCGCTTAGCCGGCGGACGCGACCGAAGAGGTCCAGCTCCCACGAGGCGTCGAGCGCGGCGCGATAGGTTGTGCTCTCCGTCATGGGGAACCGGTTGTCGGTAGTCTCCGAGGTGCGAGCGCGATTGAGCGAGGGATTCAGCCCGACCGACGGCAGGTAGCTGCTGCGGGCGATGCCCGCGGCGGCGCGGGCCTGCTCGACGCGCGCGGCGGCGGCGTGGAGGTTCTGGTTGGCAGTCAGGGCGCGTGCCTCGAGTTCGTCGAGCGCGGCGTCGTTGAAGGTTTTCCACCAGTCGCCTCGCGGCAGGGTCTCGGCCGGGGCGGCCAGTTTCCAGGCGGTGGGCGCCGTGACCTCGGGCCGGTGATAGTCCGGGCCGACAGCGGCGGTAGCTGCCGCCGCAAGTAACAAGGAGGAAGTAACAAGTATCAGGGAAGATTTCATGGGAGTGATGGTAGGACGGATTATCCTTAATCCGCCGTGATTGGATGAATTTGTGATCGAGGAACGGCGCGTTAGGGATAACGCGCCCTACCTTCAGGCGTGCTCCGGCGTGGGTTCAGGCAAGGCGGCCGGCGCAGGTTTCCGAACGCCGATCTTCTCGAGCACGGTGTAGAACACCGGGGTCAGGAAGAGGCCGAAGAAGGTGACGCCGATCATGCCGGCGAACACGGCGACACCCATCGCGCGACGCATCTCGGCGCCGGCACCGGTGCTGACGACCAGCGGGAAGACGCCGGCGATGAACGCGATCGAGGTCATGAGGATCGGTCGCAGGCGGAGGCGCGAGGCCTCGATGGCGGACTCGACAATCCCTTTCCCTTCCTCGCGGAGCTTCACGGCAAACTCGACGATCAGGATCGCGTTCTTGGCGGCGAGGCCGATGAGCACGATCAGGCCGATCTGCGTGAAGACATTGTTCTCACCCTGCGTCAGCCAGAGGCCGACCAGCGCGGAGAACAGCGCCATCGGGACGATGAGGATGACCGCAAACGGGAGGCGGAAGCTCTCGTATTGGGCCGCCAGCACCAGGAACACCAGAAAGATGCTCAGCGGGAAAATGTAGATGCCCGTGTTGCCCGCGATGATCTTCTGGAAGGTCAGCTCGGTCCAATCGAGGACCATGCCCTTCGGCAGGTTCTCGGCGGCGAGCTTCTCGATGATCGCCTCGGCCTGGCCGGAGCTGTAGCCCGGGGCGGGCGCGCCGTTGATCTCGGCGGCCGGGTAGCCGTTGTAGCGCATCACGCGGTCGGGGCCGTAGGTCTCGTGGACCTTCACGAGCGAGCCGAGCGGGACGAGCTGGCCGGCGGCGTTGCGGGTCTTGAGGCGGAGAATGTCCTCGGGGCCGTCGCGGAACTGCGCGTCGGCCTGCGCCACGACCTGGTAGGTGCGGCCGAAGCGGTTGAAATCATTCACGTAAAGCGAACCGAGATTGATCTGCATCGTCTCGAAGACATTCGCGAGCGGCACGCCCTGGGCCTTGGCCTTGGCGCGGTCGACGTCGGCTTGCAGCTGCGGCGTGTTGATCGTGTAGCTTGAGAACAGGCCGGTGAGGCCGGGCGTTTGGTAGGCCTTGCCGATCAGGCCCTGCGTGGCGCCGTAGAGGGCGTCGAGGCCGTTGTCGCCACGGTCCTCGACGTAGAGCTTGAAGCCGCCGATGGTGCCGAGGCCCTGCACGGGCGGCGGCGGGAAGATGGCGATGTAGGCGTCCTCGATCTGCGAGAACTCCTGCTGGAGCTGTTGCGCGATGGCCTGGCCGGCGAGTTCCTTCGTCTTGCGGTCCTCGAAGGGCTTGAGGGCAACGAAGACGATGCCGCTGTTCGGCGAGTTGGTGAAGCCGTTGATCGAGAGGCCGGGGAACGCGATGGCGTTCATGGCGCCCGGGTGCTTGAGGGCGATCTCGCTCATGCGGCGGATGACCGCGTCGGTGCGCTCGAGCGAGGCCGCGGCCGGGAGCTGCGCGAAGGCGACGAGGTATTGTTTGTCCTGCGTCGGCACGAAGCCGGTCGGCGTGTGCTTGAAGAGCAGCGCCGTGGTGCCGAGCAGGCCGGCATAAACGAGCAACGCGACGACGGACACGCGCAGGAGGCGGGCGACGCCGTTGGAATATTTCTGCGAGGCCCATTCGAAGAACCGATTGAACGGGCGGAAGAGCCAGCCGAAGGCGAAGTCCATGGCGCGGGTGATCCGGTCCTTGGGCGCATGGTGGCCCTTGAGCAGCAGCGCGCTGAGCGCGGGTGAGAGCGTGAGGGAGTTGAAGGCCGAGATGACGGTCGAGATGGCGATGGTCATCGCGAACTGCTTGTAGAACTGGCCGGTCAGACCGCTGATGAACGCG
>JANMTJ010000197.1:0-2140 GCA_031390295.1 Oleiharenicola sp. | reverse complement strand
TCTGACCAGTGGCGAAGTCGCGGATTTTGGCGCGGACACTGCGAAGGCCATTGAGCCGGGTGGGCGACAGGTTTTGGGCCAGACCGAGTTGCTCGAGCAGGACGGGCTCGAGGGCGGCGACCTCGGCGGCGGTGGCCCCGGTGTAGAGATCGCAGAGCAGCACGAGCAGCCCGCGTACGAGCGGGGAGTCGGCGTCGCAGCGGAAGTGGCAGCGGCCGTCGCGCATCTCCGCGGCGATCCAGGCGAGCGAGACGCAGCCGTGAACACGATTGGCCTCCGTGCGCTCGGTTTCGGTCAGCGGCGACCGCGACTTGGCGCGGTCCACGACGGCGGAGAGCCGTTCCTGCGAGTCCTCGATCAGGGCGAGGTCGTCGATCATCTGCTGCTGTTTCTCGGCAAGGGTCACCGGATCGACGGTGCAGGGCTCTGTCCGGCTTGCAAGCATCGGGCGGAGACCTTGAATGACGGCATGGTGAATCCGTTTGCGATCGGCTGGCTCTGGCGGGGATTTAAGGGGAACAGCGTGACGTTTGCCCTGTTGTTCGCCTGCCTCGTGCTGGGTTGGTCGGTGACGGGCCACCTGTGGTTTTTCCTGCGTGATCTGGGGGTGCACTGGCTGTTTGCGCTGGTGTTGCCGGCACTGTTCTTCAGCTGGCTGGCCAAGCGCGAAGACCGGATCATCCCCGACGAGGCGAAGCGAAAGCTCTGGGCCCGGGGGATTATCGTGGGTTCAATCGTGCTGGCGTTGCTGATTGCGTGGCTGAAGCCGCGATTTTAATCCCGCAGTGGGTAGTGCGGTCTTACTTGGCGGACAGCAGAACCGTGTGGGTTGATTGAACTGTTGCCTCATGCGGTCAGAGCAATCCTCCCAGAAAACCGGCTAAGGTGTACATCGTGGCCCAGCGAAAGCGCTCATGCCTGATGAACGCACCGGCCGAACAGATAACCGCGGGGATGCCGAACAGGATCTCGAACAGCAAAATATGGCCGGAGACTTTTGCCATGTATTCAGTTACATTGACAGCGGATTTCCACTCAACCAGATCCCAAACGAATGTTATGAGACCGATCAAGAGACAGGCAGCCGAAAACATCGAACGCGGCACGTTGTTCTTCCGCGTGGGCGTTGTGCCGCATGGTTTCGGACTGTTTAGGGATGCAGCATTTGCTAGATCCCGACTCTTGTGAACCAGGTCGGTGGCGACCAGCCAGGTCAGCAGGACGAGGTAGATACTGAGGTCGATGATGCGGTAGTACATGGAGAAACGGGCTTCCAGTCTGCGCCTTGGAGAAAACCTTTGTTAGCACCGGGGTGTAAATTGATAAACGGGCTGATCGCCAGCGCCATCCTGCTGGCCTTGTTGATCGCGTGGCTAAAGCCGCGACTCTGAACCGGCAATGGCGCAGGCCAAGGGCATCATTTTGCGGCGAGCAGAACGGTGAGATTGTCCTTTTTTGCCCACCACGCCTGGAACACCTCCCGCTTCACCGTGATCGGTCCGGACGCGGGATCATGGATGATCATGGCTTTGTCCTTGGTCATGCCCACCACGACTACCCAATGGTTCGGTTTGGGGCCCCATCGGTTCCAGGCATTGAGCAGCGCCGCTCCGGTCAATCCCCCGCTGGGCATCAAGGGCTGGGGGATCATCACGATCAGGGGCCGACCCTGACGCAGATTCTCCTGCAAGTCATCCATTGATCCTCCGTAGGCAAACGCCTGCAGGCCCAGTTCAGTCGCCATTACCTGCAAGTCCTGACCGGTGGTATCGGCGGTCAAGGTCGGATGCTTGGCTCGGAACTCGGCGAGCGGAACGTCCCAAAAGGCGGACACCGCCGCCACACAGGCCGCGCCACAGGCGTAATTTTTGTCCTGCTTGATGGGCGGCAACCCGCTTACATGAACGCTCTCCTCATCGAGGGCGATGCCCTTGAAGGGGGCGACCGTGACGCATCCACCCAGCAACAGGATGGGAAAGAGCAACCAACTGGACCGGAGTAATTGCACACAGTTACTTTAGAGTGGGACGTGATCACCACCATTAGTTGCTATCAAGGCGGCTACGGCCACCACCGCTACCACTACCCCGACGGTGATAAGTACCGTTTTACCTGTGCTTGACGCGCCCGCCACCTGAGT
>JANMTJ010000103.1:0-7212 GCA_031390295.1 Oleiharenicola sp. | reverse complement strand
CGCCTTCAACGAGCTGGCCGCCGAGGCCGGGCAGGCGGCATGGAACGCCGCTGCCTTGAAGACCGTGCTCATCTGACCAGCATACCGGGATGCAACAACTCCTCGCCCCCTGGCGGCGGCTGCTCGGGCACCGCGAATTCGGGATCATGGCGCTAAGCAACCTGGTGCTCGGCATGGCCTATTCGTTTGTCGCGCCCTTCTACTCGATGTTCGGCACCATCGAGGTGGGCATGTCGAACTGGGTCTTCGGCGTGTTCATGACCATCACGTCGCTCAGCGGCATCGCCATCACCACGGTGCTGGCGCGCTGGTCGGACACCCGGATCAGCCGGCGCACAATCCTGCTGCTCGCCTGCCTCTGCGGGGCCGGCGGCTATGCCGGGTATGCCTTCGTGCGCGACGTCGTGTGGCTCACGGTCATCGGTTCGCTGGCCCTCGGCGTGTCGTCCATCACCTTTGCCCAGCTGTTCGCCTACCAGCGCGAGTTTCTCACGCGGCATGGGGTGCCCGACGCTGAGGCGCCGCTATATATGAACATCTTCCGGCTGCTTTTTTCGCTGGCCTGGACCATCGGGCCGGCCATCGCCGCGTGGGTGATGATCAAGTATTCCTACGAGGGCATCTTCCTGGTTTGCGCCGGCTTCTTCCTCCTCCTGCTGGTGATCGTGTGGCGCTACATTCCAGCCCGCCCTCCCACGGCCGCCGCCCTCGCCGCCAAGGTGCCCTTGCGCGAACTCCTGCAGCGGCCCGACCTGTTGTGCTACTTCGCGGCCTTCGTGCTGGTCTTCATCTGCATCACCATGGGCATGATGAACCTGCCCCTGCTGATCCTGCGCACGCTTCATGGCTCGGAGCAGCAGGTGGGTATCGCCTTCAGCGTGGCACCTGTCTTCGAGTTGCCGCTTATGTTCTGGTTCGGTCTGCTCGCCTCCCGCAGCCACCCCGGCCGCCTGATCCGCCTCGGCATGATCATCGCCGTCGCCTACTACGCGCTGCTCTTCTTCGTGGCCAAGCCGTGGCACATCTACCCGGTGCAGATTCTCAGTGCCGCCATGATCGCCGTGGTCTCCGGCATCGCGATCACCTTTTTCCAAAGCTATATTCCCGACCAACCGGGCACCGCGACCAACCTCTACACCACGGCCAACCGGGTGGGTTCGACCATTGGTTACCTATGCTTCGGCACGCTGGCCAGCAGCATTGGCTACCGGGCCATCTTTCTGGTCTGCGCCGGGGTGTGCTCCGGCGCCTTCCTGCTCTTGTGGCTGGCGCGCGAAAAGCACGAGCAGGCGGGCGCCATCACCCCGGCCTGACCGGTCAATCCGCTTCCAGCGTGGCCGCCTGCTCCATGGCGAGCGTCCGGCAGCCCTTGTGGTCGGTCTTGCCGGTGCCGAGAATCGGGATCGCCTCAATCTTGATGATTATCTTGGGCACCCAGAGATTGGGCAGACCGGCCTCGAGCAACTTGGTTCGGATGTCGGAGGCGGTGACCGCCTTCGTGGTCAGCAGCACCAGCGCCTCGCCCTTGGATGGATCGGGGATGCCGGCGATCACCGCCACCGGTCCATCGCTTTCCTCCCAGCCGAAGGCCGAGATGATGCGCTGCTCCACCGTCCCATGCGGCACCATCTCGCCGCCGATCTTGGAAAAGCGGGAGAGCCGGCCTTCGATGAACAGGAACCCGTCTTCGTCAATCCGCCCGAGGTCGCCGGTGACAAACCACCCGTCCTTGAGCGCCGCGGCCGTCTTTTCCACGTCCTTCAGATAGCCGGGGAAAACATGCGGACCCTTCAGCCAGAGCATGCCGACCGACGTCATCGGCAGGATCGCCCCGGTCTCGGGATCCATGATGCGGGCCGTCGAGCCCGGCAGCAGCCGGCCCACGGCACCGATGCGCTTGCCCTCCTGATGCTCCGACGTGGCGGTCGTGATCGGAGGATGATGCTGGTTGATGCAGGCGGCGGGTGTCGTCTCGGTCAACCCGTAGCCTTGGAGGATCTCGATGCCGAATTGCTGGAGAAAGGCATCGTAGAGGTCCATCGGCAGTTTCTCCGCGCCGGTGACGACGAGGTTGAGCGTCTTGAGCTCCTCCTTGGTCGCCTTCTTGAGGAACGGCCGGATGAAGGTGGGAGCGCCGACCATCACCGTCGCCTGTTCCTGCTGGATGGCCTCGACGATCTTTCGCGTGTCGAGCGGACTGGGGACGGTGACCACCTTGCAGCCACGCAGGATCGGATACCAGAGCGTCACGGTGAAGCCGAAGGAGTGGAAGATGGGCAGGCACCCCAGCATCGTCGCGGTCTCGGGCAGGATGGAGAGCGATGAGATTTGCGCACAGTTGGCCAGGATGTTGCGGTGCGTGAGGATGACGCCCTTCGGCTCACCCGAGCTGCCGCTGGTGAAAAGCAGCGCCGCCTCGTCGTGGTCGCCCGTGCGCGGCAGACCGAGCAAATTGGCCATCCATTGGTTGGGCAGGAGATGGGCCGCGATCAGCCAGGGGAGGATGGCCAGCTTGCCCCCCGCCGCCTCAATCTCCTGCTTCAGGTCGAGGGTCCTTTCCGGGAAGGGAAAATTGGGAATCTTCTGCTTCATCGCGTCGGCCGTGATGACGGTGCTGATCTCGCCCAAACGCAGCGACGACTCGATGGCGGTGCGGCCGGCGGTGAAGTTCAGGTTGACCGGCACCTTGCCCGCGCAGGCGACGGCAAGGTTGGCGATGTTGGCGCCCACACCCGGCGGCAGCACGATGCCGACGCGCGGCTCGGGCACGGTCGCGCGGATCCGCCGCGATAGCGCCGCCGCGATGGCAAGCAGCCTCCCGGCACTGACCTCGCGGCGTTCCGCCGTGCGATCCACCACGGCGATGCGCCGGGGGTGCTTGGCCAGTGCCCGGACGGCCTCGCGCCCAAGGTGCCGCTTCAAGGCCGGGCGTTCCTGAAATGCCTGTTCCCCCAGGTCAAGCAGGGCCTGCCGGGCCGCGGAGGTGTCCACCCGGTGGTGCGGGATGGGCGGGCCAAAAACCACGCAGACCGACGTCGGCATGAGCCGCGGCGACTTCCAGAGATACTTGTTGCCGGCAAAGGAGTAGATCGAGCCCCACAGGCCGTCGATCACCGCCGGGACGACGGGGGCCTTGGCGGCCTCGGCGATCAGGCCAAATCCGCGTCGCAGCCGCATCAGCTGCCCGGTGCGGGAAATGGCGCCCTCGGGAAACACGCAGACAAGCTCGCCCCTCTCGATGGCCTCCACCGCCAGCCGGATGCCCTTCATCGGCTTGTTGGCCGTGACCGGGATCACACCCGCCGCCCGGAAGATGAAGCGCATGACGGGGTTCTTCACAAACCCGGCAAAGGCGATGAATCGGATCGGCCGGGGCGAGGCGATCTGCAGCACGACCGCATCCACGTAGGACAGGTGGCTGCAGATCATCAGCGCCCCGCCCGGGGGAATGTTCTCCCAGCCGATCGACCGCACGCGGTAGAAAATCGGCCCGATCAGGCGCATCACCGTGCAGACCGTGTGGTGCGGGATGTGCCAGAGGGCATATATCAGCATCGCCAGGGTGACTGCCGCCATCAGGAAAAACTGCAGGCTGACCGGCCAGCCGAACATCGCATCGCTGGCCACGACACCGTAAATCCCCGCGGCCGCCACGCCTGCGATGCTGTCCAGCAGGCTGACCCCGGCGAGGATCCGGCCCCGGCGGTGGTTGCCGGCATTCTCCTGGATGAAGGCATAAAGCGGCACGAGGAAGAATCCGGAGGAAAAACCCGTCGCCACCAACAGCATGGTGAACCGGGTGGTGCCGGGGGCGGTGAATCCAAGCGCCACCAGCACGGCCGCGAGCAGGAGACCGCCGAGGGGCGCCAACCCCAGCTCGACTCCGCGGCGCGAAAGCAGGCCGGCCAGCAGGTTGCCAAACATGGTGCCCACGCCCACCATGAGCAGCATCTTGCTCGAGGTGAAGGCGGCCGCCGGCCCGCCCTGCGTCAGTTCGAACCCCACCTGTTGGAGCAGCACGGTGGCATAGCCGCCCACCCCGTAGAAAAAGCAAATCCCCATCGTCGCCCGCCAGAGGGGCCGGGTGTGCCAAACCTCGGCCACGTCGGTGAAATGCCGCACCAGCAGGCTCCAGCGAAAGGGCTCCGCCGACTGCGCCTTGGTCGGCTGCGCCACCTGGAAAAACGCCCAGGCCACCACGGCGAGCGCCGTCAGCACCCACGCCGTGTTAAGCGCCGCCCGCCAGGGATCGCCGCCGGCCTCCAGCCAGTGCGAAAACATCAAACCGCCGGCGAACGACCCGACCAGAATCGCCGTGATGTTGAACATCTCCATGTAGCCCACCCACCGGGACAACTTCTGCGCCCCGACGTATTCGAGCAGAATGCCCCGCTTGGCCGGCGCGAGCACCGCCGTCTCGGCCGAAAGCAGGAAGAAGCCGGCCATCGCACCCCAGAAGGATTCCAACCACAAGGCCGCCACCAGCAGGAGCATTACCCCGATCTGCGCGATCAGGGTACCGTTGAGCACGGTGCGCTTGGCGAAACGGTCCGAGAGCCAGCCGCACAGGGGCCCGAACACGATGTAGGGCAGCACCAGCAACGCGGCGATGAGGGCCAGCACGGGCTTGGAATCCTGACCCGCCGCCCGCGCCAGTTGCTGCGCCAGCGCGCCCAGCATCATCTTGGCGGCACAGTCGTTGAAGGTCTCTTGCGCCTGGGCTACAAGGAGAGCAGCCAGCGAAGCACGGGGTAGTTTCATGCGTGGGGACTGCCATGACAGTGCCGCCCCGTCCGTCCTCCGCAAGTCCCTTCATCGCCTGCGATCAGGCGGGATCAGCCAGCTCCGCAGATCCCGGGCGAGCGCCCCAAAGCCGTGCGGAAAATCATTCTCCAGCCGGCGGGTGTCGCCCTGGTGGCGCGACACCTCCTGCACCGCTCGTTTCATCTCATGCTGCAGTGACGGCCGCTCGGTGCCGTAGACCCGCCACTTGAGCTCTCGCCGCGTGTAGGGCGCACGGTTCGCCGCCTGGCCGTCGAGCCAGGCCTGCTCCGTGATCGACGTGTCGCGTCCGCACAGCAACCACGCCTCGATCGCCGGGACGCACAGTCCCACGGCCCGCAACACGCGGTCGCGTCCGTGGGCCGGCGGGAGATTCTTGAGGGTGCGGCGAAACACCGCCCGCAGACGGCAAATCCGGCAATAGGGATGATAATAGCCCGGGGCCTCGTGCTCGGAGGTGTGCACGGGTGAATCGTCCGAGTCCACCACGACCACTAGCCCGTCCGCCTCGGTGTTGAAGTGCAGATGGCGGATGATGGGGGGCAGCACCTGCTCGACCGAGGGCCAGCCACGCGCCCGCAACGTCGCTTGCACGGTCGCAAACGGGCCGCCCAGCACATAGCCCACCAGCACATGCAGCGCCGCTTCGTCGGCCGGGGATTCGCTGAGGATCGCGAGCTTCATGGCCCAACCCTCCGGATCAATGGCCACGAAGAGTCCCAAAAATGGTCCGTCCGCTTCGGGAGAATATTCCGCGCGCCTCTAGGTGCGTTGAGAGCTTCATTTGCCATCGGGTTTTTGTGACTTTTTGTGGCCAACAATTGCTTGGATTTATTCGCCGGGCACGCCCCCAAGGATGCCGCTGTACCACAGGTCGCCGAGGTGCGCCTCCTTCATCAGTTCCAGGATGTCGGCCCGGTCGGACAAGCGCTCGAAGTGCGCCGCCCGGCCGTGCTTGCTGGCCAGCACGATCTCCTCGGGATGCTCCTTGAACTGGTCGAGCAGATAAGGGGAGTGAGTCGTCGCGATCACCTGGACCGGCAACCGGTCCAGGCCGGCGTCCTTGGGATAACTCAGGCGGTACAGTGCATCGCGCAACTCCCGCAGGGAGCGCGGGTGCATGCCCCGGTCGGCTTCCTCCAGGCAAACGATCGCCGGCGGGTTCGGCGCAAAAACCAGCGTAAGGATGGCCAGCAGGTGGAGCGTGCCCTGCGACAGACTGTCGGCGGCGATGAACCCAGGCCCTTTCTCCACCAGCATCGCCCCCAGTTCCACGGTGCCCGAGTTGCGCGGGTGAAACTCGAGCCCGGAAAACTCCGGCATCAACCGGACGAATTCCGCCTCCAACCCTGCGAACACCGCCGGCTGTTTCGCTTTCCAGCCCGCCAGCACCGCGGCCACATTGCTGCCATTGGAGACCAACTCGGCGCTGTCGGTTTGGTTCGCCGGAACCGCCATGGCATAGTGATCAAACAGAAAAGCCCGGATGGATTGCAGCTTCGGCCGGAGTTCCGTCCAGCGCCTCTCCCCTTCCGGTCCCGGCGGGTGGTCCACCACCAGCTGGTTGCACTGGAGCTCGTCGGAATTGCAGCCAAGAATCACCCGGATGCCCTGCCAGGGCGGCGAAAAATGAAACTCCACCTGCGGGCCGTCGGAGCGCTGGTCCTGGAGGTCATGGGCATGAATGACGGGCAGACCCGCCAGCGTGCGCAAGCGCAGCAGCGCCTGGATCAGGCTCGTCTTGCCGCTGCCATTGGGCCCGAGCACCAGGTTGAACGGCGCCAGCTGCACCGTCGCCGAACGCAGCGCCTTGAAGTTCCGGAAATGAACGGCGGCGATCATGGGGAAATTGTGCGACAAACCGGGCCCCGGGCGCAAGCGATCCCCTCCCGGGGGCCGGGAGGGGCGCCCGGTCCACAATTCCCGATTATTTCTGGTCAAGTGGTCCGGAACTGTTATCTAGGCGGCAACCCGCCTCCGCGAATCCACCGAGTGCAATATCTTATCCAGAAGGAAAACTCCGGCCCGCCCATGCCGCCGCCCGTCGGCGACACCTGGGAAATGTTCATGGAGAACCAGGTTTTGCACGGGCCGGACGAGATTGATCTCACCACGCTGGTGACGGGCGACCGGCTGACGGTGATCACGAAGCACACCCGCTACGAGTTCGAGTGGCTCGAAGGGGGCGCGGTGTATTTGCAAACCAACCGGACCGACCGGCCGTCCGGGCTGGTGACCGAGACGGGTTGCGCTTTCCATCGGTCCGGCATCGTCGTGCCCAATGTCGTTTTCCGCGGCGGCAAGCTGGACTTTTGCTCGATGGGAGGAAAGGTGCATCACCGGACGACGATCATCGCCTCGCACACCCTGGTACGCCGGCCGGACGCCTGCGCCACCGGCGAGCCGGCCCTCACCGGCACCGGTCGGTAG
>JANMTJ010000083.1:0-4253 GCA_031390295.1 Oleiharenicola sp. | reverse complement strand
CACCGACCTTAAGAATTTCTGGAAGGTCATGCAGCAGCTCGGCCGGGATAAGAAACTTCTCGCCTACCACGACCGCTCCGACGGCGGCCTGCTCGCCACCGTCGCCGAGATGGCCTTCGCCGGCCACACGGGCGTGGATCTCGAGCTGCCTCACCTGCACGACCCCTTTGCGGCACTGTTCAACGAGGAACTGGGCGCGGTCCTCCAAGTGCGAGAAGACGACATCGACGACGTTTACCTCGCCCTGCGAGAGAACGGCCTGAAGGCCTGCGTCTCGCGCCTCGGCACCCTTAACTCCCACTATGCCCTCCGCGTGAAGCAGTCCGGCAGGGAGCTCTTCAATGAGAGTCTCGTCACGCTGCGCGGCTGGTGGTCCGACGTCACCCACCGCATCGCCCGGATGCGCGACAACCCGATATCCGCCGACCAGGAGCAAGCCCACCGGCTGGATCGTAATGATCCAGGAATTACACCCCTCATCACCTTTGATCTGATCAAGCCATATGTCACAGAGTTCACAGAGAAGGACACCGAGAGTTCAGAGTCCAAACCCGGATCCTCGGTAGCCTCTGCGAAATCCTCTGTGGTCTCTGTGACAAAGAGTCGTTCTTTCCGACCCTCCGTCGCGATCCTGCGCGAGCAGGGCGTCAACGGTGAGGTCGAGATGGCCGCAGCATTCACCCGCGCCGGCTTCCGCGCCATGGATGTCCACATGACCGACATCCTCAGCGGACGCGTCAGCCTGAATGATTTCCTCGGCCTCGCCGCCTGCGGCGGGTTCAGTTATGGCGACGTGCTCGGCGCCGGAGAGGGCTGGGCCAAGAGTGCGCTGTTCAACGACCGCGCCCGGGCCGAATTCGCCGCGTTCTTCGCCCGGGAGGACACCTTCGGCCTCGGCGTGTGCAACGGCTGCCAGATGATGAGCAGCCTCAAGTCGATGATTCCCGGCGCCGATCACTGGCCCCGTTTTGTGCAGAACCAGAGCGAGCGCTATGAGGGCCGGTTCGTGTCGGTGAAGGTGGAGCCGAGCCCCAGCATTTTGTTCAGGGACATGGCCGGCTCGGTCATTCCGATCTGCACCGCACACGGCGAAGGTTACGCTGAGTTTGCCGACCGGGCGGCGGCCGAGTCTTTCAGCCAGTCGGGCTTGGTTTCCGCGCGCTTCGTGGACAACCGCCACCAGACCACCGAGCAATATCCCCTCAATCCCAACGGATCGCCCCTCGGCATGACCGCCCTCACCACCACCACGGGTCGCGTCACCATCATCATGCCGCACCCGGAGCGGGTATTCAGATCGGCTTGTATGAGCTGGGCTCCGAAAGATTGGCCCGAGGACAGCCCGTGGATGAAGCTCTTCTATAACGCGCGGGAGTGGGTCGGCTAGTCCTTCGATGCAACTGTCTGTGTCAGCGGTGCGCGCTGAGGAAACCCTCACATGGCGGGAGCAGTTTCGACGGGAAGCGGCGGGACAGATCGTCCACGACTCACTCCATACCCGCGACGGTTGGACTGAGTCCTATCTGTTCGCGGTGGATGGCACGCCCACCGGCTATGGCGCTGTGGCCGTCGGTGGTCCGTGGCAAGGCACGCGCACAGTTTTCGAGTTTTATCTCATTCCCTCCCACCATGGGCAAGCGGTCGAACTGTTCGCTAATTTTCTTCAGGCAAGTGCCGCCACGCATCTCGAATTCCAGACCAGTCACGCGTTGCTCAACGTACTGGCGCGGAGCTCGGCAGAACGGCTGACGGTTGAAAAGATCGTCTTCCGGGATGAACGAACCACCACCCTCCCTGCTCCAGCTTGGGCCAGCTTCCGGCGGGCGCTGCCCGGCGACGCCACCCGGATGTTTTCGCACCACGACGAACCGGTCGGGGACTGGTTGATCGAGGTGGACGGCGTGATCGCCGCCACCGGTGGCATGCTGGCCCACTACAATCCGCCCCACCGCGACCTCTTCATGGAAGTGGCCCCGTCGTATCGCCGTCGTGGTCTGGGCGGTTACCTGCTGCAGGAATTGAAGCGCGTCTGTCGCGAGGACGGCGGCATTCCCTGCGCCCGGTGCAACCCCGACAATCTTGCGTCACAGCTCACGCTGAAAAATGCCGGCTTCGTACCTTGGGCGGAGGTTGTAACCGGATCGGTCACGCAGCCGAAGACCTGAGCATCCAGCTGGCTTTGGTACGGGTTTCCGCTAGAAAGCATCCCGCCATGCAGACATCCCAACAAGGTTTCGCCGGCCGGGAAATCCTCCTCATCGTGGCGCTCGTGTTGGGCCTTCTCGCCGCGCTGGCCTGGTCGGCATTCCAAAAGGTCCGACAGTCCAGCCAGGACAAGGCGGTGATGTGCCCCATCCGCCAGCTCGCGGCCGCGGCCGACCAGTATTACCTGGAGAACGGCGTCTCCAGCGTGGAGTACGCACAGCTCGTGGGCGCGACCAACTACATGAAGGCCGTCCACACCATCGCCGGCGAGACCTACCCCACCCGTTACATCCGGGGCATGACGATCACGGTGACGGGGGTCGCCGGCCTCCGCACCATCACGTACGCCCCTTGATGACCGGGGGTGTTGGACCGTCACCACCCTTCGGTTTTCCTGCACTCCACCGGCAGATTAGTGTTCATTAGCTGGTTGAAAACGGTTCACCTCTCTCGTGCGTCCCACCATCCTCACCGTTGATGATTCCAAGGCCATGCGGCTCATGGTCGAGAAGGCGCTCGGCGCCTACGCCTGCGAGGTGAACGAGGCCAGCAACGGCTTCAATGCCTTCTTCGCCATCGAACGGGCCCGGCCGGACCTCATCCTCCTCGATGTCGCCATGCCCGTCATGAACGGCGTGGATATGCTTGAGCGGTTGAAAGCCACCCCGGAACTCGCCGATATTCCCGTGATCATGCTCACCTCACCCGGCGATCACGCCGTCATGAGCGAAATCAAGACTTTGGGTGCCAGCGGCACGCTGATGAAACCCATCACCGAAGCCGCCCTTCTCGAAGCCGTCCGCGGGGTCCTCAAGCTGAAACCGGCCGGGAAATGACCCGGGGCGGAAGGCGGGCTCGCCATCCTGGCCCGGAAGCAAATAGCCTCGCGGCATGAAAACGCCCCTGCACCCCGTCCTGTGGTTTGTTGTTGTCGCCCTTGCCGGTCCGCTGTTGGCGGATACCACCACGACACAACCCCGGCGATTTTTCTCCGCGGACAGTTTCTGGAACCAGCCGATCGCACCCGGGGCCGAGATCGATCCGCGCACACCTCGCTGGGTCGCCATGCTGGAGACCGAGCCGAGCAAGCTGAACTGGCTGATCAATTGTGAAACATGGACCATCCCGGTCTATGAGGTGGATGAGTCCACACCGCTCGTGCCGGTGGGTCAGCACTACCTCACCCCCAAGGAGAAGCGCACCTGGCACACCACCCGTGAGCATTTCGGCCACGGCCGGGGCTTTGACCTGGTGCCGATACCTGTAGCGGCCATGCCCGATCCCCAGGGAGATGCCCACCTCGCCGTGGTGGATTGGAAGCGCAACCTCGTCTGGGACATGTGGGCGCTGGACCGCAACCCCGACGGCACCTGGCAATCGGCCACCGGCATGGTCTATGCCGCCGACGGTCCCGGGGTCTTCCAGACGGAGGCGTTGGGCGTGCGCGACGGGGAAAGCGTCCATTTCCACGGTCCGAGCCGCGCCGCGGGCGTACCGGCTGTCGCCGGGCTGATCCTCTACGACGAGGTCATGGCCGGGGAGATCCGCCACAAGATAGCGGCCGCCTCCCGCTTCTGCGCCTACAAGGAATTCGTTTTCCCGGCCGCCTGGACCGACGGCTTCACCGAGGATGGTATCCCTGAGGGCACGGTGATCCAGCTGGATCCAGCATTGGACCTGACCCAGTTCGATCTCACGCGGGAGGAGCGCATCGTGTGTGTCGCGTTGCAGCAGTACGGCATGGTCCTGGTGGACATCGCGGAGGGCCAGCCCATCTACGCCGAGGGCCTGTGGGCGCATCCGGGCAAATCTTGGACGGGCAAACTGCGCAAGGTGGGGGGACTCAGTCAGATCCCCTACCAGCATTTCCGCATGCTCAAGTCCGGACCGGTCACCGCCCAGGGCGACGGACGTTCGAAATTCGCGCCGGTATGGGAAGCCAACCGCTGAGCTGCCACGGCATCAGGCGCCCGCGGGCCAAAGGTTAGCCCTGCAGGAAAATATCCGGCGACCTCGGCCGGCCGGGGGTGTCATGATGCTTTATGAGC
>JANMTJ010000131.1:0-16337 GCA_031390295.1 Oleiharenicola sp. | reverse complement strand
CGGTGGAGTCGGCGGCGACTCACTCGCGCGTGCGACCAGGGCAAAACCGAACACTCCGGACACAAACAGAGCGCAAAAGATCAGCCGGGAGCGAAGGAATATGCCGTGTGCGAGGTGCATGGGTGGAAGTTCAAAGGTCTTTGGCACAGCGGAAACCGAGGATGAAGGTTTTGAAATCCGGCTCGCGGTGGGCGCGGATCGCGCACCGGACATTGCTCGGAAGATTTTGCGAACTGCCGCCGCGGACAACGTGCTCGGTGCCGGCTTGCGGACCGCGCGGGTTTTCGGCGGAACCCGTTTGATACGCATCCGTCGCATACCAGTCCGCGACCCACTCGGCGGCGTTGCCCGCCATGTCATCGCAGCCGAACGGGCTGCGCCCATCCGGAAAGGAGCCGACCGGCGCCGGGTATACATAGCCGTCCTTTTCCCGGCCCTTCGAACGGACATCCGCACCGAACTTTTCACCGACGATGTTGCAGCGGCCCCATTGCCAGTCATTGCCCCACGGCCAGCGGCGTCCATCGGCGCCCCGCGCCGCGAGTTCCCACTCCGCCTCGGTGGGCAGGCGCTTGCCCGCCCATTTTGCATAGGCATACGCATCGTACCAATCCACGCCGACGACGGGCGTGTTGTCCCGGGTGAACGTCATGGGATTGAACTGCGCCAGGCGCGTGAACTCCGGGTCCTTCAGCAACGGATTGAATTCCCTCCAGTACCGCGGGGTGTGGTCCTTGCCCTGGGGCTGGCCCGGATGCGCGTAGCGGTCGTCACCGTGCTTCTTCACGTCCGCGAGGAATTTCCGATACTGTGCGTTGGTGACCTCGTAGCGGTCGATCGCGAACGACTTGAGCCGCACCGGGTGTTGCGGCCGCTCGTCCTCCAGTGCCCAGCCCTCCCACGCGCGGGCGAACTTGATCTCGGTGGGCTTCACCTTGCCGGGCACGAGCCGGTTGGCGGGCAGGTCGGGATGGGCTTCGGCGGTGCCCATCTTGAACTCCATCGCCGGAACCACCACCATCACGGAATCATCGGCTGGATGACGAATCTCCCCGGCCGACCGGCTTGGCGGCAAGGGAGCCGCCTCGGCGGCAGCCACCGCTGCGGGCTTCGGCGCTCGCGGCGTCAGCAACAACTCCGAACAGACCGCTGCGACCAAAATGACCAGGAGGACGGGGAGGATGCCTCTCATTCGATGGTCTCCAGGTAATTCACCAGATCGTCGATCTGCTGGGAGGTGAGCTGCGAAGTGCCACCGTGCGCATCGCTCGCGATGCGTCCCCCGGTCTTGAGGTGGACCTTGGCGGCGGGCGTGCCCTTCAGGATCATGAAGGTCTCGTTGAACCCGACTTCCCGCCGTCCCGGGCGCTCCGGTGATCCCCCGAAGAGCGGCTCGTACTTGAACCAGCCCAGTCCGGGCGCACCGGGCGCCGCGATGACTTCGCGCAGCGAACGCCCCATGGCGTTGTGCAGGAAGAGCGGCGGGCGGTCCCACGCGCCGCGCAGTTGCAGCGGCGTGATGTGCTGGTTCTGTTCGGGCGATTCCGCGCGACCGGCATCCCATGGCTCGAGGTCGTGGCGAATGCCGGCCAGGTAATCGAGCCGGTACATGCTGATCAGGGTGAAACCGGTGTCGCGCACGCTCAGCGGCACCTGCGGCGGCACGACCTGCCGGGGATTGTCCGGAAAATCCTTCTTCGCGAAATGCGGCGCCGGGTGGCACGACACACAGCCGAGCTGCGGGTGGTTGAACAACGCCTTGCCGCGGCTCACGGAGGCCGAGTCCTGGTCGAACGGATTCGGCATGAGCCGCGGCTCATGCGCCTGCCACTCGCCGACGAACCGCTGAAAGTCCCGCAGCACGAAGGATTTCCCGAAGTACTTGAGCGAGGTGCGCCGGAAGAACTCCGCGCGCCGCTCCTCGAGATTCGACTCGTTGTCGGCCGAGGACGTTGTCTTCGATTGAATGTCCTGAACGGCCAGAACCGGAGCGTGGGCCTCGATGTCGCGGTAGTCTCCCGAGGCGATCACGTCCCTGAAATCGTCCGCCGGACAGTGCTCCATCAGCATCGACCGCGGGTCATAGATCGAGAGCGAGCCCTCGAGGAAGAAGGGCTGGATGCCCCACAGGCTCTTCTGCTGCGGCGGGAGCATCGTCGTGCCCTCGACGAGGTTGCCGACCTTGCTCTGGCCGGCGAGATACTCCTGGCCCTGGATCTGGCTCACCCCCCAGCCGCGGCCGTCGCTGAGCTCGCGGTAGTGGCAGCTGACGCACGACTGATCGTTGTCACTCGTGAACGCGGAAGTGTGGACGAGGAACTCGCCGCGTTCGGCGCTGGTGACACCCAAGGGCAGCTTGTAGAGCGCCGGATCGGTCGGGATCTCGCGCGAAGCCCCGGTTGCACGATCAATCACCGACAGCGAGCTGCCGTAGAAATTCGCCACGAAGAGCTTTCCATCCGAAGGCGTGCCCGGCACCCCCGCTGCGATGCCGAAAGGCTGCGCGCCGGTGCCATAGTTTCGGATCGGCGTGAGGATGTCACTCGGGTCTGGCGCATCGACATTGAACTGCAGCTCCTGGACTTCTCCGGAACCCTGCATGGTCACGAAAATCCGGTCGCCCACGACCACCGCCTTGTCCGGCAGCGCGCCGACCACGCGCATGAGATCCGGCGGAATGTCCCCCTTGGTGTCCGGGTACATCGACTCCGCGGTGTCCGAGGTGTAACGGACCCAGTTGCGATGCGATTCGTAACGGTTGGCCTTCAGGAGATAAGTCAGACCGGACTTCGGCGGTTCCTCCGGGATCTGCAGCTTGCTGACGTTGATGACGACGTAGTCGTTCTGGATGTCGCGAAACTTGAAATTCGCGGTGCCATCGGTCGCCTCGAAGGGCCCGAGGATCTCCTGCTGATCCTTGGCGAAGACGGCCGCGGTGTCGGGGTCGCGCCAGACGGTGTATTGCGACGCGGCGTTGTTGTGTTCCCACGTCTCGCCGCCCCACGGATCACGTTCCTTGGCCGTGCCAAAACCGACGCCCATCGTCGTGACGAACAGCCAATCGTCGCCGGTGACCGGCGAACGCAGGATCTTCAGCTCATTGGTGACATTCTGGATGTAGATCGCGCCGACCTCCTTGTTGATCCGGGTGTCGACAATCGAGATGTCTTGGGTGCCGGTGTTGCCGACGAAGAGGTGGCGTCCGTCCGAGCCGAGTGCGACGATGCTCGGCTTGCTGCGGGGATTGCCCACGTCGATGCCGGGTCCGATCTGCGTCGAGTCGATCCATTTCGCGATCGCCCGGTAGTCCGCGTCATGCGCCGGGTCGCCGAACACGACGGTCTTGTTGGCGTGGCTTTGAAAGAGCGGCATCGTGTCGGCATAGCCGCCGTCGCGTGTGCGGGTGACCGCCCGCAGCAGCCGGCTCTCGGTGGAGCGGCCGGGTACGACATGATCAAGCACGGAGACGAAACTCTCGCGGAGATCGACACCCGCGACGAAACCGCCGCGTTTCACGTCGTGACAGCCGGTTGTGCCGCAATTCTGCTGCATGATCCGGCCGATGCCGTTCGGCGTGAAATAAGCCTGATCGTCGAGCCCGCCGATCACGCGCATCTTCGCGTTGAACGTGTCGCCGCCGGCGTTGATATCGATGACCAGGACCTCGTCGAGGTAACGGTTGGCGACCCAGGCGGTCCGCCCGTCCGCCGAGAACGTCATCCCCTGCGCGTAGAAATCGAGGGGAATCTCGAACACGACCTCGTCGCGCTTGGTGTCGATGACACTGATGAAATTCGAAAACCGGGCTCCGACGAACAGGTGCCGGCCGTCGGGATGCAGATGCAGCCGCATCGGCGCTGTACCGGGCGCGCCGGACTGGCCGGGCAGCTTGAGCGGAATGCGCCGCGTGATTTTTCCGGAGGCCACGTCGTAGACCGCGATCTCGGTCCCCGGGCGCATTTCGGACCCGAGCAGGCTGACATAGGCCTTGGTCCCATCGCCACAGACGGCGACATCGAAGGGGTGATCGCGCCGCGGTTGGGGTTCCGGTGACGGATGCGGGTTCGGGACGGGCCGGAGGTTTTCGCGGCTCCACGTCGCGCCATAGGCCCATTGCCGGCTGGTGAGCTTGCCGAAGCGCGAAGGCGGATTGCCCGCGTCGGCGCGGAGAATCTCCCGCGCGAGTTCCGGCGACAGCGCACCATACGGGAAAACCATTCCGCCGGGTTGGTAGGTGGCGTTCGGCTCAGGCACCTCCGGGGCGGCGTGGGCGATTGGTTGCAGCATCACGGCAAAGGCACTCAAGCGCACCAACCAGGGGAAAATCTGATTTCTCATGTTCATCAGAGGCTCCTCACGTAAGCAATCAGGTCATCCAGCTCCTGCTGCGTTAAACCCTTTGTGCGGCCGTGCAGGTCGTTCGGGTTGTGCTCGGTAAACAGTGAATGCAGGTCGGGCGCGCGGCCGTCGTGGAGGTAAGGCGCGGTGCGATAGGTGCTCTTGAGCGACGGTGTATCGAAGCGGTTGCGGAAGTCGTTGGGCGTCCCGAAGCCAAGCTCGTGGAACTTCAGGTCGGTGTAGAACGGGGCGGGATGGCAGGCATCGCAGCTGGCGACCGTGAAGAGCTTCCGGCCACGCTCGAGCACCATGGGATCGATGTTGCGGTAGGGGCTCGGGGCGCGGTCGGGATGGGAAAGATATTCCGTGATCGGGCCCTGGACATGCGCCATCGGGACGAAGCCCTGGAACCGCTCGCCCGCCCCGACGCCGTCACCCAGATCGGAACGGACACCGCTCCACATCACCGGCGGGGAAAAGTGGGCGTCCTGGAGCGACTTGTTGTTCTTCGCATTGCCGAGGCCGTCGTTGGCAAGATCCCAGTTGAGGCCGTCGCTTGAGGTGTCCTCCTGGTGGCAGCTCGTGCAACTGATCCAGTTCTGGTAGGTGATCCGGCCGTCGTTGGCCATGAGCTCCCCCTTGCGCCACTCCGACATCGCCTGCGCTTCGCCGAGTTGGATCGTGGCGCGAAGCTCGCCGGTCCGGGCGTCGAGCACGGTGATGGTGTCGCTGAAATAGTTCGCGACGAGCAGTTCGCCCGTGGCCTCGCTCAGCACCAGCGAACGCGGCCCGAGCCCGCCCGCCGGCAGGCGCCGGGCGATCTTCTGCCGCTCCAGGATTTCCACGTCCTCCTCAAGCCGCTGGATCTCCTGCGGGGTCTTTGTCTGCTCCGCGAGCTCGAGCGCGGCGGGCACGTCCACGATCGCAATCTCGTGGCTGCCGGCGAGGCTGACGTAGAGCCGCTTCGCGTCGGATGAGAGCGCGAGACCGCAGGGATTCGTCGCACCGGAGAGCAGCTGGTCCAGCAGCAGGGTGACGCGCCGGCCCGGCTTGGTGAGATCCAGCACCGAGAACCCGTTGGAGTTGATCCAACCGCGCTCCATCTGGACGGTCGGCACCTCGTTGTGCGAAACGAGGTTCGTGAGAAAGGCCCAGCGGCCGTCCGGGCTGCAGACGATCTCGCGCAGCATGGAGGCGCGGCCCATGTCGTAGCGCCCGATCTCCCGGCCGTCGCGGGCGTCGAGGATCGAGACCCAGGGCGAGAGCCCGTTGGAAACGGCGAGCCGCGAGCCGTCCGGAGTCAAAGCCGTAAACCGCGGCTGGCTGCCGACCGGCGTCTCCGAAAGGGTGCGTCCGGACTCGACGTCGAGGATCGAAAGGGTGCTGGAGACGACATTGGTCACGAACAGCCGGCGGCCGTCCGCGGAGATGCCCAGTCCGCACGGTTCATGTCCCGCGGTCAGCGAGCGGACCACCTGCCCTTGTGCGATATCGATGACGTCGATTTTGCCCGCCCACGTGCAGCTGACATACAGGAACCGGCCGTCCGGCGAGAACTTCGCCTGGGTCGGACGTTCACTGACCGGAATCTCCTGAACGACCCTGCGCTCCCGGATGTCGATAACCGAGACCAAGGCGGCCGTGTAGTTCACGACGTAGGCCTTCTGTCCGTCCGGCGAGAGGCAGATGAACTGCGGAGAGTGGTAGGCTGGCGTCGCCGGTCGACCCGTTTCCGGTGGGAATGTCGGCACGGGCGGATCGTGCATTTCGGCCGGCTTGCGTGCGGTCCGGCGCCACTGGATGTAGCCCATGATCTTCGCCAGCTGGTCGTCGGCGAGCACGCGGCGATAGGCCGGCATTTGCACCATCTGACCCTCGAGGAAGTGCCGGGCCGCCGGATTGTCCCACAAGCGCTTGGGATATCCGTTGAGGATCCACTCGCGAAGTTCGCCGTCGTCGCGAACAATCTCCGCGTATTCCTCGCCGTCCCAAGCGGGAATGTGGCCCTTGAAACTGCCCGGATTGGTGGCGCCGCCCACGCCACCGGCCCCGTGGCAGGCGAAGCATCCGAGCTTGGCCGCCTCGTGCATGCCCTCGTAGGCGAGCGTCGTGATGTTCGTGTCGAAAGCTGACACCGCGCGAAAATAAACCATCAGGTCGGTGAGTTCCTGCTCTGAGATTTTACTCCGGTAAGCAGGCATCGGCAGGAGGGGCTGGTGGCCGGCGTTGAGTTCAACATTCTTCAACCGCGCCAGCTTGCCGTCGAGGATCCACTCCCGCACCTCGGCCTCGTTCAGCGCGAAGGTGGTGACCGTCGGACCATCCCAGCCCGGGACCAACCCGCTGCGCGCACCCGGGTCAGCCACGCCGCCCCGGCCCTCGGGCCCGTGACACGCGAAGCAGCCGAATCTCACCGCCACGGCCTCACCCCGTCGCGCCGGCGTGATTTCCGCGCGACGACTAACGTGCACGACAAATGCCAGGACGGCCACCCCCAGGATGGTGCCCGCAACGATAAGCCAAGTGGTGCGCGCAACCATCGGGCTTCACGCAAAGTCGCGACGAAAACATTTTTGTCGATTAAAGGGCATATCGGCAATTCATGCTGCCAGAATCAAACTGTGCTGGCTCCGCAGATATTGGTTATCGTGACGTCGTCATTGTGGAAAACGGCGACCCGCCCCGTTTTCACGGCGTTTCACCCCCACAATCTTTTTTTGCCCTGTTCCCCTGTTGCCGAGTTGTGGGCTTATCTTGTCATCACCCGACCCGGTCTTGCATCGCCGCAGCTGTGGGCAGAGAACAGCGCGGTCTACCCGCCCTGCCCCATGTCGCTTCATCCCTCGTTCATTCGCGCCGTTTGCTTCGCACTGGTGGCAGCCGTGTCGGGCTGGGCGGCAGACACCGCGAGCAATGCCTCGTTCAACCGCCTGATTCACGAGAAATCGCCCTACCTCCGCCAGCACGCCTCCAATCCGGTGGATTGGTATCCGTGGGCCCCGGAGGCCTTCGCCAAGGCGCGCGCGGAGAACAAGCTCATCTTCCTGTCCGTCGGTTACTCGACCTGCCACTGGTGCCACGTCATGGAGCGCGAGTCCTTTGCCAACCCCGAGATGGCCGCGATGCTCAATGCGCGTTTTGTCTGCATCAAGGTCGATCGCGAGGAGCGGCCGGACGTGGACCGGATCTATATGACTTTTGTCCAGGCCACGACGGGCAGCGGTGGCTGGCCGATGAATGTGTGGCTCACACCCGACCTGAAGCCGGTCTTCGGCGGAACCTATTTTCCACCGGAGAGCAGCCCGGGGCATCCCGGGCTCAAGGCGGTAAGCGAACGCCTTGCCAGTCGTTGGGCGACCGGACGCGAGAAGCTGCTCGCCCAGGCCGAGGAGATGTTCCAAGCCCTCGTCGAGGAGTCCCGGACGACTGCCGCCACCGGCCGGTTAAATGTGCCCCGGTTACGCGAGCGGGGACTGGAGCAGATCAGTGAGACCTTCGACGAGAAACACGGCGGCTTCGAGCGGGCGCCCAAATTCCCAAGCCCCGTGGTGCTGGACTTCCTCCTCGACGAAGGCTCCACCGCAACGGACGCCACCCGGCGGGAGCGGGCCCGGCACATGGCCGTGAAGACGCTGCGCGCGCTCGCCGCGGGCGGCATCCACGACCAGCTCGGCGGCGGATTTCACCGTTATGCCGTCGATGCCGCATGGCGCGTGCCGCATTTTGAAAAAATGCTCTACGACCAGGCCCAGCTCACCGGCGCGTTCCTCACCGCGTGGCAGCTCACCGCTGATCCGCTGCTCCGTGACTCGGCCGTGGACACGCTCGGCTATGTGCGACGCGACCTGACGGATCCTGAAGGCGGTTTCCTCTCGGCCGAGGACGCCGACAGCCCTGCGCCGACGAGCCCCAGCGGCCAGCGCGAGGGCGCCTTCTATGTCTGGAGTGCCGCCGAGATCGAGACCATCCTCGGAGCCAAGGACGCCGCTTTGTTCGCCTACGCGTATGGCGTGCGAGCGGAAGGCAATGTCGACCGGGAACACGGCGAGGAACTGAAAGGCTGGAACGTGCTCTACCGCGCCCGCACGGCGGCCGAGTGCGCACAGAAATTTGGGCTGACCGAGCAAGCGGCCCAGACCGTACTCGCCAACGCCGCCACCCGCTTGGAAACGGTCCGGGAAAAGCGCCCCCGTCCAGCGCGTGACGACAAGATCATCACCGCGTGGAACGGATTGATGATCTCGGCCTTCGCGCGCGCGGCCCAGGCGTTGGGTGATCCCACCTATGCCACGACGGCGGAGCGTGCCGTCTCCTTCCTCCGCGCCAAGCTCCGCGATCCTGCCACCGGACGGCTTGCCCACAGTTACCGGGCGGGAATCCGCGACGACCGCGGATTCGCCGAGGACTATGCGTTCCTCGTTCAGGGTCTGCTCGACCTGTATGAGGCAACGTTTGACATCCGACATCTCGAATGGGCTGTTGAACTACAGGGCCAGCAGAACGCTATTTTCTGGGACACCGGCGCCGGCGGTTATTTCGCCAGCGCGGCCGGCGACCCGGGCGTGCTGCTGCGGTTGAAGGCGGACCATGACGGCGCCGAACCCTCGCCCAATTCCGTGTCGGTGAGAAATCTGGCCCGGCTGGCCGCGATGCTGCACCGTGAAGACTGGCTTGAACTGGCGGTCCGTACCGCCCGCGCCCTTGGTCCCAAACTGGATCAAGCTCCACTCGACTTGCCCCAAATGCTGTCCTCCCTTGGCTGGCTCGAAGGCTCAGCGCAGCAGATTCTCATCCAAGGCGAGGCCGGTGACGAACGCACCGCGCGCTTGGTCGGTGAAGTCTGGCGTCGTCACCTGCCCCGTCATGTTCTGCTGCGGATCGACCGGCAAAGCCGGCCCGTGCTTGAGGCCCAGGTGGAATTCATCCGTGCCTTGCCGGCCGGGTCGGAAATCCCTCCCACGGCCTACGTCTGCGAACATTATTCCTGCCGCCTGCCCACCAGCGAACCGGCGGTCCTCGCCCGGCAATTGATGCCGGCATACGAAAAATAATCGCTCCGCGTTCAGACCGCAATCGGCGCCGTTCGCGAGTGGGCCGTGGGGCAGAATGCCAGTGTATCGGGGTGAGTTGACCTCAACACCTGCACACCCCTGAACAATTTCTGCGCAGCCGTTTGTGCCGTCTGCTGCGTAAGATGATGCGGTGCCATCCTGTATTCCGTTACCCCGCGGAACCGGTGTCTGACCATAACCCCTGACCGAATGAAACCAACGATTCATATTCTGCGTACCACACTGCTCACGTTTGCCTGCGGCCTGCTGGCCACCGCCCAGGCTGCGTCATTGATCCAGTCCAAGCCGCTCGCCCCGAAGAGCGGAGCACTGGGCAAGATGGGTTTCACGGCCATCCCCGCCTCTGACTCTGGCCTGACCAACGCGAATCCCTACGACGACCCCGCGATGTGGGGCACGCGGTACCTTGAGTTCTCGACCGGGTCGATCGGTTCCGGCATCGCCGTCGGCGACGTGGATGGTGACGGCCTCGCGGACATCTTCGTGGCGAACAAGACCCGCCCGTCCCAGCTGTTCCGGCAGGTCGCGCCCTTCAAATTCTCCGACATCTCCGCCACGGCGGGTGTCGCCGGCCCGGCCGCCGCCAACGGCGCCGGCTGGAAGACAGGTGCGACGATGGCCGACGTCAATAATGACGGACACCTCGATCTCTATGTCTGCCGGTTCAATGCCCCCAACCTGCTCTACCTGAACGATGGGCGGGGCCATTTCAAAGAAGCTGCGCGCCCAGCTGGCGTGGACCTTGTGTCGGGCAGCGTGGTCGGTGCGTTTGAGGACTACGACCGCGACGGCCGCCTCGATCTCTTCGTGCTCTGCAACATTTCGGACGCCGCCCGTTCGCCTGACGGCGAAACCGGCCGCCTCTATCACAACCGCGGCGACGGCACGTTCGAGGAGGTCTCGGTCCGTTCGGGTCTCTCCCGCGAGCCCGCCCACGGCCATTCGGCGACGTGGCTCGACTATAACGCCGACGGCTGGCCCGATCTCTACGTTGCGAACGACTTCGCCGCACCGGATTTCTTCTACCGCAACAACGGTGACGGGACGTTCACCGATGTCCTGGCCACTACTGTGCCGCACACGACGTGGTTTTCCATGGGTGCCGATACGGGCGATATCAACAACGATGGCCTGTCCGACCTGATGGTCTCGGAGATGGCCGGTACCACCCATTACAAATCCAAGGTGGCCATGGGCGACATGGGCGGGCTGGTGAACTACATGGATACGGTCGTCACGCCGCAGTACATGAAAAATGCCGTTTTCCTGAATTCCGGCGCGGACCGCTTTCTGGAGGTGGCCAAGCTCACCGGACTCGGCAGCACCGACTGGAGCTGGTCCCCGCGCTTCGAGGACCTCGACAACGACGGTTGGGTCGACCTTCACGTGACCAACGGCATGGTGCGGCCCTTCATCGATTCAGACCTGCTCAATCAGATCAAGAAGCTGCAGTCGCCTTCAGAGATCATCGCCTTGATGAAGCGGCAGCAGCCGCAGCGCGAGACCCACCTCGCCTTCCGCAACGACCACAATCTGCGTTTCACCAAGGTCCAGCAGGACTGGGGCCTGGACCATCACGGTGTGAGCTTCGGATCGGCCTTTGCCGACTTCGACCGTGATGGCGATCTCGACCTCGTCTACGTCAACTTCGAGGACGGCGTCAGCCTTTACCGCAACGATTGCCCGGCGGGCAACAGCATCACCATCCGGCTCCAGGGCACGGCGGGCAACCAGTTCGGTGTCGGTGCCGTGGCCCTTGCCCGCACCGAGCAGGGCCTGCAGCTGCGCCGGCTCAGTGTCGCGCGTGGCGCACTGTCGTCATCCGATCCGGTCCTGCATTTCGGTCTTGGCACGAGCACAACCGTCGCCGAACTGGAGATCCGCTGGCCGGGTGACCAAGTGCAGATATTCACCAATCTCGCGGCCAACCAGCATTACATCATCACCGAGCCGACCGGCCCGGCATTGCGGGTGCCTGCGCTGGCCAGCCGGACCGTCGACCACGGCTTGCTGCGGGACCAGACCCGCGAAACCGGTCTCGATTTCGTCAATCAAGAGCGGCTCTTCGATGACATGAAACGCCAGTCGCTCCTGCCCAATCGCATGAACACGCTCGGCGGTGGCCTGGCTTGGGCCGACGCCAATGGCGACGGCCAGCCCGACCTGTTTTTCGCCGGCGCGGCGGGCCACGGTTGCGCACTCTATCTGAACGACGGCCACGGGCATTTCGCCCGCTCCCGGCAGCAGCAGCCCTGGGACGATACCATTGAGCGCGAGGTCATGTCTGCCCTTTTTGTCGACGTGAACCGGGACGGCGCGATGGACCTGTTCGTGGTGGCCGGCGGCGTCGAGGCCGACAAAGACAGCGACCTGCTCCGCAGCCGCCTCTACCTCAACAACGGCCGCGGCCGGTTCACCGAGGCACCTGCCGCCCGGTTCAGCCTGCCCGCCTTCTCGGCCGCAGCGGTGAGTGCCGCCGATTACCGGCACAGTGGCTCCCTCGGTATCTTCATCGGCGGACGCGTTGTCCCGGGCGAATATCCGACAAATCCGCAATCGGTCCTGCTGGAGAACCGTGACGGCACCCTCGTCGATGTCACCGACACGGCCTTGCCCGGCCTGCGCCACGGCGGCATGGTGACAGCTGCGCTGTGGACCGACGCCGATGCGGACGGCTGGGTCGATCTCCTCGTCACGGGCGAGTGGATGCCGTTGCGGCTTTTTCACAACAACCACGACGGCACCTTCACGGAAACCACCGCCGCCGCCGGCCTGGCCGAGCAGACCGGTTGGTGGAATTCCCTCTCCGCCGCAGATGTCAATGGCGATGGCTTCATGGACTACATCGCCGGCAACGTCGGCCTGAACACCAAATACCATGCGAACCGCGAGAAACCGACGGGCATCTATTATGCGGACATTGAGGGCGACGGCCGGCCCCAGATCATTGAAAGCGAGTATGAGGGGGATAAACTCTACCCCGTCCGCGGCCGCAGTTGTTCATCGCGCGCGATGCCCAGCCTGAAGGGAAAATTCCCCACCTTCCATGATTTCGGCGCCGCGCTGCTGCCCGAGATTTATACCGAGGAGAAGCTTGCCGCCGCGCTCCACCTCACGGCGAGCCAGCTCGCTTCCGGTGTCTTCCTCAATGACGGCCAGGGGCGTTTCACTTTCCGCGAGTTCCCGCGCCTGGCGCAGGCCTCTCCGATCTTCGGCACGGCTGTGGCCGACTTCAACGGTGACGGACTGGTCGACATCGTGGCCGTCCAGAATTTCTCCGGTCCACAGGTTGAGACCGGGCGCTTTGACGGTGGCATCAGTCTGTTGCTGCTGGGCGATGGCCAGGGTGGCTTCCAGCCCACCCCGGCTCAGCAGAGCGGCATCTTCATTCCCGGTGAAGGTCGCGGTGTCGCCATGGCCGATTGGGATGGCGACGGCCGGCCCGGCCTGATCATCACCCGCACCAATGAACCCGTCTTGGTTCTCGCCCCACGCGAAGCACCCAACGGCCAGGCCTTCGCGGTCAAGCTCACGGGGAAACCCGGCAACCCTGACGCCATTGGCGCACGCATTACCGTGAACTTCAAGGATGGTACTGTCCAAGCCGTCGAACTGGCCGCCGGCTCTGGCTACCTGACCCAATCCGAGCCGCTGGCCTTCTTCAGCTATGTGTCGGGCAACGCCCCCACGGCCATCAAGGTCACCTGGCCCGACGGCGCACGAACAAACCACCCATTCCAGCCTGGCGTCCCGCGCGTTGTGCTTACCAAGATGAAGTAAGTCTTTTCTAACCCGGTGTGACCAACCCCTTAATTCACATTTCCGCCGGGATAAATCGCGTGATTGCCCAATGTAAAAGAAGACTGATGGATTGATCGGCTCGTCAGTGAATACACCCCGGACACAGAGGGATAAGCCCTTCCGGCCAAAGGGAATTGGCCGGAAGAAAATGAAGGACTTATGCGGTTCATGGTGTTATGCTCTGAACACTTGATCCCACATTTTCTCGCGATGAACACTCCTCCCGACCCGCTAGATCCCCTGCTCGATCGTTGGTCCGAAATTCCGGATCCCTCCTCCCGTCTCTCCGCCAACATCTGGCAGCGAATTGCCGTCAGCGAAAGCAAACCGAGCCGGACCACGGGCCTTTGGGCGATGCTGGAATGCTGGCTCGGCCGCCCGGTCTTTGCCGTCGGTTTTGTCACGGCTTGCGCCCTCCTCGGCCTGTTTATGGCCGAATTGCGGGTCAGCCACCTGCAGCGCGAGCGCAACGCACAACTGGCTCGCAGCTACCTGCTGCTCATTGACCCCCTGCTCAACGCGCCGGACGGCGAGCACCGCTCATGAACCGTGTCCTTCTCACCCTGGTCCTGGGTCTGGCCGCCGGGCTCGGCGCCCATGTGGCCTACTACCGTTATCACGAACCGGCTCCAACAGACACGCTGGAAGGCCAGCTGGCGTGGATGAAGACCGAGTTGATGCTCTCTGACAGCCAATTCGAACGCATCAAGGAACTGCACCAAGCCTCGCACCCGCGACTGCGCGCCATGGCCGCCCAAGTGGCGCATATGCAGACCGAATTTGGGGAATTCGAACAAACCCGGCGTACGACCGACCGCGTGGATTTCCTGGAATTCGCCCGGTTTGTCGAAGGCCGGCGCAATCTCAATCGCGAGTGCCTCGATTCCACCCGCCAGCTCGTCCTCGCCTCCGCTGAAGTCATGACTCCCGATCAGCGCCACCGTTACATCAGCCTGGTGGCTGCCGCGGAACCTCTCGTGGGATCTTTGCTGAACTGATGCGCCCGCCCCGCGCTCCGTGCCCAACGACCCCGCCACTGACAACGCCAGCCTGCTTGCGCTGCAACAAGGCGAGGCGGCCGCCCTCAACCGCCTGATCGCCCGCTGGCAGCGGCCCCTGCACAGCTTCGCCTACCGCTACTGCCAAAACCAGGCTGACGCCGAGGATCTTGTCGCGCAGACCTTCGTCCGGCTCTACCAGCAACGCCTGCGGCTGCGACCCGATACCAAGGTGAGCGCCTGGCTTTTCACCACGCTCACCAATTTCTGCCACAACCATCATCGATGGAAACGCCGCCATCCGACCATCGCGCTGGATGCACCCGCCGGCGGCCGGAACGGCGAATACCCCTCCGCATCGCCATCAGATAACCTGCCCTCTGAGCAAGAGGCCCCCGACCGTAGTCTTGAGCGGGACGAATCCCTTGCTGCCGTGCGCAACGCAATCAACCGCCTGCCGCATGACCTAAAAGTCACCCTGCTGCTGCATCACTACGACCGGCTTTCGTACCGGGAAATCGGGCAGATCACCGGCTGTTCTGAACGCGGGGTCGAGACGCGGCTCTATCGTGCGCGCCAGCAGTTGCGTGAAAAGCTGGCCGGCCTATTTGGTCAGCCGGTCCCGCGTTAGCGCCGGCCAGGACGCAATCAACCAGTCCGACCGGGGCGCCCCTTCCCGGAATTTATTCTTTGGGACGGAAAGTGAATTCCTGCTGGGCGTAGACGAGCACCGGCTTGCCCTTGCGCAGTGGCGGCTCGAAGCGCCATTGCTCCACCGCCGACACGGCCGCGGCGGCATAGGCATCATCGGCGGATTCACGGGCGACCGCCGGCATGCGAACCTTGCCCTCCTCATCGATATAAAATTCCACGGTGATACTGTGATTATTGCCGTCCGTTTTGATTCCAGGCCGGACCACGTGCACCGGCGTTGGAATGCGATCGAGCTCACGCAGTTTGCACGGCTCGTAGACATAGCGTCCCTGCATATACCCGGCGAGCGCCCGTTGCTCGAGTGCGCCGGGGAAATTCTGCACGATCACGCCCTGGTCCTTGAACTGAAAGAGCACATCCGCCCGGGAGGACCGGGCACGCCCCATGACCCGCGCCGGTTTGTAGTTCCAACGCTTGAGCGCGATCGCGGCGGCGTCGGCGAAAGCCTGATCGGTATAGCCGGTGACGAGATAGTCGGTCAGCACCCCGTTTTCGTCCACGCTGATCACCACACTGACCTCACCCGAATAGATTGCATTGTAGAGCATCATCGGGGGGTAAACCAGCACCCCGACCTGCTCGATAGCGATGCCGGCATTGTCGTCGGGGCGTTCCAGCGCTGTGACGCTGCCAATCGCCGGCAGGGAAAGGAGCGACAGGAGCAAAGTATAGCAGGCGAGGGACTCTTTCATCACGTTGACTGGCATAACACCTTCCCGAAGCGTATCCCTTCGCCATCTTTAGGCAATCCCGGTGGTCGGGAGCACAGTACGGGCGACAACTATCTCATTTGATGGGCAAAAAAGAGGCCCGGTCCTTCTTTCGAAGAACCGGGCCATAAACCTGGCAACGACCTACTCTCGCGGGACCTAACGTCCTACTACCATTGGCTACGCGGGGCTTAACGGCCGTGTTCGGGATGGGAACGGGTGGAACCCCCGGTATATGGTCACCAGGAAACTTGCACTCCTTGCGGAGAAATTGAGAAAAAGCTCAGACAAACCGACTGCGTGTAAGCAGGTGAAATAAACGCCTAGAAACTGAATATCTGCATAAACCGGCAAGGTCATTAGTAGCAGTAAGCTGAACGTATTACTACGCTTGCACTTCTGCCCTATCAACCGGGTGGTCTACCCGGACCTTGCACCGTCTTGCGACGGATTGTGATCTTATCTTGGGATGAGCTTGGCGCTTAGATGCTTTCAGCGCTTATCTCTTCCGCACATAGCTACCCGGCGCTGCCACTGACGTGACAACCGGAACACCAGAGGTGCGTCATTCTCGGTCCTCTCGTACTAGAGAATGAACCCCTCAAATCACAAACGCCCACAGCGGATAGAGGACCGAACTGTCTCACGACGTTCTGAACCCAGCTCGCGTACCACTTTAATCGGCGAACAGCCGAACCCTTGGG
>JANMTJ010000018.1:0-3125 GCA_031390295.1 Oleiharenicola sp. | reverse complement strand
GCCCGGTCGGTCTTCGCCGCAGTATCAATGACGACGGAGGCGGAGAGAACGGAAGCGGACAGCAGGCCACCGGCGAGAGTGGCGGCGAGGAGGATTCGTTTTGAATTCATGGCGGGGGGAACTCCGCGGGAGCCGGAGGGGTTGGATCTTTTGTTTTGGTTTGGGTGCTCCGGAAACATTCCGCAGCATGCCCGATCCCATTGCACCGCGCGTGCCAACCCTGCACGCGCGGCCTTAGCCGCTGGGATCAAACGACAAACAAAAAATACGCATGCGCTCGAACGCCCTCTGTTTTTTCGAAACTGCGACGCACACTTCCCATGCGCGGGAATGCCGAGAGCGCAGAGCCCCGTTTCCCAGAAGTTGTCTTGCCGCCGGCACCGTCCGGGGTCTTCAGTTGAGCCAATGATTTCCACCCCGACCAGCGGGCGTTCCATCCTCCGGCAGGAAGCGATTGGATTCTCCCTCATCATCGCCTTGGGTTGGGTAGCCGAAATAATCGGCATACCCAATCTCGTCCACGGGGAACCCCCGAATTTCAATCTGACGCGGGTTCTGCTGCGCACCGCCGTGGTCCTGATCGTCTGGCTGTGGGTGCACCTGACCACCCGGCGGCTGCTCCGGCGCCTCTACCACCTGGAGGAATATCTCCTCATCTGCAGCTGGTGCCGCAAGGTCGGCCACGAGGGCAAGTGGCTGTCGTTGGAGGAATATTTCGGCTCGCGCCTGAACACCGAGACTTCCCACGGGATCTGCCCGGAGTGCTCCGGCAAGCAGATGACGACCCAGCGCACCGTGACCCGGGTGAACAAGCCGACCGCCTGACCGACCCCGCCCCGGGGCCGGCCTGGTTTTGCGAATTCCTGCAACTTGGGGGCCGGGTATTTGACCCAGCCAGCCTCCGCCTCAGGTCGCGTAGCCCCGCAGGAACTCGCGCACGTCAGCCGGCACGGCGGGCGCGAGGTTGGGCACGACCCAGTGGAACAGCCGCTGGATCTCCGTCACCTGGGTGGGCGATATCCGCCGGCCCGGCACGGCGTTGGCGCCGGCCAGGAATTCCACCGCCTGACCCTTCGCCGCCCGCACCAGGGAATCCTTGAGCAGAAACTCAAACGCCGCCACGGCCTGGCCGGCCTCCTGCCGCCAGACCTTCAGGCGTGATGGCAGGTCGCTGGCATACAGCTCGACCAGGTAGCCGGACTCATCCGGCTTGGGGGTCTTGGTCTTCGCCTTGAGTGTGGCGCCGAGGGCCACGATCTCGAGCAGCTGCCGGTAGGCTTGCTGGGTCACCTCGTCTGTGATGTCATGCTTCAGGCCGAAGAAGACCCCTTCCCGCTCCACCCGCATGTTGGTGATGTGGCAGGGCACCACCAGGGCAAAGCCCTCCAGGTTGAGCTGGAGATCGCAAAAGTCGCCGCTGGCCGCCAGGACGGACGGGGCCAGCTGAATGCGCGCACCCGCCTCGGAGAAATCGACCACGCGACCCTGCCAGTTCCAGGCGGCGCGCTTGTTGGCCGCCGGATTGCCGTTCACGTCGCGCCCCGCAAAGCTGAGCACGGCTTGCAGGGGAAACTCCGGGTTGATCGCATGGCGCCGGCCGCCACGGCGTTCCGACCGCGTGACGGGCCTGGGCTCGTCGGCGGGCGGCTTGAGGATGCGCTTGAAGAACGACATCGGCGGGGAGCAGGGTCAGATTCCAGTCGGGGGTGGTTGAATGCGCACGGGACGGCCCGGGTGAGCCGGTACGCGCAAGGCATGATCCCGCCCCCGCTTTCCGTCAACCTCCCCCTCAGCTCCGGGAAAAGCGGCCGCTCAACTCCGGGGTTGCGCCGCGAACAGCGTTGGCTCTCTTTGGTGCTTTATGTCCGCCAAAGTTGAAAACGTCGTCATCGTCGGCACCGGCTGCGCCGGCCTCACCGCCGCCATCTACACCGGCCGCGCCAACCTCTCGCCCCTTGTGCTCGAGGGCGTGCTGCCCGGCGGCCAGCTGACCACGACCTCCGAGGTCGAGAATTTCCCGGGCTTCCCCGACGGCATCGACGGCTTCCAGCTGATGCAGAACCTGCGCAAGCAGGCGGAAAAGTTCGGCACGCGCTACGAGAGCGGCTCGGTGCAGGGCATCGACACCGCCGCATGGCCCTACACGCTCAAGCTCGCCGACCGCGAGATCAAGGCGAAGACCGTGATCGTCGCCACCGGCGCCTCGCCACGCCTCACCGGCATCCCCGGCGAAAAGGAGCTTTACGGCGGCAAGGGCGTGACGACCTGCGCGACCTGCGACGGCGCCTTCTACCGCAACATGGACGTCGCCGTCCTCGGCGGCGGCGACAGCGCGGCCGAGGAGGCGCTGTTCCTCACGCGTTTCGCCAGCAAGGTCTACCTCGTGCACCGTCGCGACACCCTGCGCGCCTCCAAGATCATGTCCGACCGCGTCCTCGCCCACCCGAAGATCCAGCCGGTGTGGGACACCGTGCCGGTGGCGGTGGAGGGCGTGGCCCAAGGCGCCGTCAGCGGCCTCAAGGTGAAACACGTCAAGACCGGCGCCGAGTCGGTCCTGCCCGTGAAGGGCATCTTCGTCGCCATCGGCCACGTGCCGAACACCGCGCCCTTCAAGGACGCGGTCGACACGGACGACCAAGGTTACTTTGTCCCCGACGGGCACAGCCAGGTGAAGACCCGGACGCCGGGCGTCTACGTGGCCGGCGATTGCGCCGACCACCATTACCGGCAGGCCATCACGGCCGCGGGCATGGGCTGCCAGGCTGCGATCGAGGCGGAACGCTGGCTCGCCGAAAAAGGCGGTTAGTCTCAAGGTGAACCCCGAGGGGGGGTGTTCACCTACTAGCCGTTGGCCGACGGACCCGCTAGTCTGTTTCCCCCGCAAGGGATTGCCAATGAACGCCAACCCACCCGTAACCATGGAGAAGAAACGCATCCTGATTGTGGACGACAAAGTCAGTGATTCCCAGCTGGTAAAACTTTGTCTGGAACAGACCAACGACTACCTCGTGCAGGAGGAGAACGATCCCAGGAAAGCGCTGGCCACGGCGGAGAAATTCCGACCGCATTTGATCCTGCTGGATGTGCGGATGCCCGGCATGGATGGCGGTGAATTGGCCGCCTCG
>JANMTJ010000711.1:0-4662 GCA_031390295.1 Oleiharenicola sp. | reverse complement strand
CGGCGACGGCCGCGGCGGAGCCGCCCGAGGAACCGCCGGCGGAACGGGTGAGGTCGCGCGGATTGTGCACGTTGCCGTCGTGGCAATTCTCGTTGGTGAAGTCGTAGGCATACTCGCCCATGTTGAGCGCGCCGAGGCACACGGCGCCGGCTGCGTGCAGGCGGACGACCGCGGTGGCGTCCGCTGTGGCGGGCGGGTCGTCGCGGTTGATTTTCGAACCGGCAACCGTGACGACGCCGGCGAGATCGAAGAGGTTCTTGACGGCGTAGGGCACGCCGGCGAGCGGGCCGGGGTCATGGCCCGCGGCGAGCGCGGCATCAACGGCGTCGGCCTCGGCCAGCGCGCGGTCGCTGGTGACGGTGGTGAAGGCGTTGACCCGGGAGTGGGTGTCGGCGATGCGGGCGAGCAGGGTCTCGGTTATCCGCCGGGCGGTCGTGCGCCGGGTCCGGACGGCGGCGGCAGTTTCCAGTGCGGTGGTGGCGACCGGATCGAACGTCATGGCGCGAAGACGGGGGCGGGCTCGGTGCCCGCGGGCAGCACGTGCGCGAGCAGCGGAGCGGCGATGGCGGCGGCGCGTTCGAGATTCTGCACCACGCCGGGCCGGTGCGCGCCGGCGAGAGGCAGCGCGAGGGCGGCGGCGGCCCGGTCGGCGTAGGCCGCCCACTCGCTTTCAAACGGGGGCAGGGCGAGCGAGACATGGGCGGCTACGATGCGCCACCCGTCGTCGGCGAAGCGGACCCAGGTCTGCGACTGGCGGGCATGGCCGGCCTTGCCGCGGGCCACTTGGGAGAATTCGCACATCACCGAGGCCAGGTCCGGGCCGAAGGCGTTGATCTGCCGCTTTAACAATTTCCGATCGGTGATGACGACGGCATTGGCCACGCGGTAGGCCTTGATCTGCGCCGCGCCGTAGAGGTGCTCCACCACGCCGTAGCGGACCACGCCGGGGGCATCCCAGAAGAAGCGGGTGAGGGTGGCGACATCGTTGACGGCGAGCGCTCTTTCGTAGTCGTCATGGAGCGCAGCGATCTCAGCGATGACGGCGGGTTCGTTGACGGTGGGCATCGTAACAGGGGGTAAGCAGTTAGTGGGCCGGGTGGAGCCACCCACGACGGGAGGAACCCGTCGCGGAGAGGGGGGAGGGCAGCGCGTCGGGTCACCACTTGTAGGCGGCGCTGAGCTCGACGGTGGGGCCCTTGCTGGGGCTGATGAAGGTGTCCCAGAACAGGAACTGCGGGGTGTAGTACTTTTCGTTCAGGATATTGGTTCCGTTGAGCCGGAAGGACCACGGGCCCTTATGAAAGAACAACGCGGCCCGGGTGACGAGATACGAGGGCAGGCGGATCTGCTGGAGATAGCCGGCGTACATGGCGGAGACATAGGAGCCGCCGAGCGAAGCGCCCCAGCCCGCGGGGGAGGTGTAGGTGCCGCCGACCGAGAACACCTTGCGGGGGGTCGGCGTCTCCCGGCCCGCGGGGATGCCGATGAGACCGCCGACCGCGACGAAGCGGCCGCCGTAGGTCAGCGCGGGGTTCAGCCCGAGGAAGGACGGGGTGACGCCGAGGAAGAAGGGGGAGTTGATCAACGTGGTCTTCTGCCAGGTACCCGCGGCGGTGAAGCTCAGGGTCTTGGTCGGCGCGTAACGGGCCTCGACCTCGACGCCCTTGGATTTATAGCGGTCGAAGGCGCCGGACAGCGTGTTGAAGGCGGTCTTCTGCTGCTCGTACCAGGCGAGCGTGGTATAGAGGCGCTTGTCGAGCAGGGTGCCCTTGATGCCGGCCTCGGTGATCTTCGATTCCTGCAGCCAGGTGCCGCCGGCGAGGTTGAGGCGGTCGATCATGCCGCCCTGGCCGAGTTCGACGTAGGTGGACTCGGCGTAGGTGAGGTAGGGCGTCAGTCCGTTGGCCGCCTTGTAGCTGAGGCTGGCGTTGTAGGTGAATGCATCCTCGCTGCCCGAGGCCTTGGCGAAGTTCCCGCCGAGATCGGTGCCGTTGGTGTCGGCCTCGTAAGCGTCCCAGCGTGCGCTGAGGATCAGGCTGAGTTTCTGGCTGAAGGTGGTGTCGACCAGCGCGAAGACGCCGAAGTCGGAGGAGGTACCGATCTGGCGCCAGTTGTAGGGCACGTTGCGGGTGCCGGTATGGGCGCCTTCGAAGCGGTCATTGGCCGTGGCGCCGCCGGAGATGTCGCGGCGGTCGAGCACCTGGTAGCCGCGGCCGCGGGATTCGCGCTCGTCGCCGCTGGTGTAGCGGTAGGAGGCGCCGAAGAGGTTGTCGACGACCGTGCCCTCGGCTGGCTCGAACTTGTAGTGAACCGTGGTCTTGTTCTCGAAGACCACGTCGGTGTAGTCGGCGGTGAACCCGTAGCTGGAGTACTTGGTGTGGTTCATCGCGTCGTAGAACGACTGGTTCTTCACCGTGAGGTCGGGGCTGAAGGTCTTGGTGATATCGAAGAACGCCGTCACGGCGTCGGTGCGGGAGAAGTCGATCTCCTCTGCCTGGATCGTGTGGTGGCTCAACTGGACGGTCCGGACGGTGGCAGGATCGAGGGCGAAGGCGGCCCGCTGGTTGGCGCTGAGCGCGAAGTAGGGGAACGGATTGGCAAAGGCGAACTGCTCGAGCCCAAAGGCGCCGATCTCGGCCGGGCTGAGGAAACCGTTGCCGCTGGTGTCGAGGTTCAGGGCGGGCCGGCCGGCGAGGTAGGTGCCGTCGCCATCGATCATGGCCTGGGTCACGCGGTTCCAGCCGAGGCTCTGGTTCAGGTCCGCCCACTGCGCCATGCCGCCGTATTCGAGGAGCACGCTGTCCGAGAGCTCGGTGTCGAAGGCGAGCTGGAACAGGGTGTTCTTGTTGTAGATGTTGTCGTAGTAGCTTTTGGAGTCCTCGCGCTCGAGGAACGCATAAACGCCGGACTGCTTCCCGAACAGCTTGAAGGGCGTGCCATACTCGAGGCTGGCGGTCTTCTTGTCATAGGTGCCGATCGTGATGGCGGCGATGCCGACGGGCTGGTCGATGAACTTCGCGGTCTTGCTCTTCGCGGACTTGGGGATGAAATTGAGGATGCCGCCGACCTTGCCACCGCCGTAAACCGGCGGGGGAGGGCCCTTGATGATCTCGACGAAGTCGGTGCCGGCCACCGGGGTGGGGAAGTTGCCGCGGTTCTCGATGCGCCGGAAGCCGCGGAAGAAGTTGTCCGCCCGCTCCCCGCGCACGTCGAGCGCGCCGGGCACGCCGAAATAGTTGCCGGTGAAGGTGCCGGCGGTCACCGCGACGAAATCGTTGACGGTCTTGATGCCGTAGAGGTCGATCAGGGTGCTCTCGAGCAGGGTCACGGAACGCGGTGTATCCTGCTGGGAGCGCGACGTGCCGAACACGCTCGAGCTCTCGCGGCTGGGGAGCACCTCGTAGACGTCGGCCGCCTGGGCTTCGGCGACCATCTTCTCGAGGGTCAGGACGGGCTCCGCGCTTTGGGCACGGCCAGAAAGGGCAGCAAAGCACGAGCAAAGCGCCAGAGCCGGCCGAAGCCAGGTAAAGCGCGCGGAAGAACGGGTGTGGTGTGTGACGGTCATGGTCAGAGGAGGGCAGGCGGTTGAAGGGCGATGCGGAAGCACCGGGAAAGCGGAGAGCAGTGCGTATGCCAGATTGTATACAATATTACCTATCCCTGGATTTTTAGGACAGAGCGTGTTCCTCATTGCCTGCCCTCCCTGCAGTGAAATAGTGCCGGAATGCCTCGAACAAGTCGCGCCGTCAGGCCTCCCGCCAAGCGCGTGGCAAAATCTTCAGACGACAACCTGGGGCTGCAGATCCAGCGCAAGTTGCGGGAGCGTATTCTGCGCTGGCGATATCCGCCGGGCCATCATCTCGGCGAGCAGGCGATCTGCGATGAATTGTCCGCCAGCCGCATTCCGGTGCGGGAGGCACTGCGGGCGCTCGCGGAGCAGGGGTTGGTGGACATGATTCCCAATCGCGGCTGCTTTGTGAAGCAGCCCGACGTGGGCAATACCCACAATCTCTATGATATGCGGCTGGCGTTGGAGCTTTTCGTCGTGGAACGACTGGCACGTTCCGGCCTGCCGGCGGAGCTGGTAGCACGCGAGCGGGGCTATTGGGAGCCGTTGCTGCAAATCCGGGCCGCCGCGCCGGTCGAAGCCCTGGATTTCGTGACGGCGGACGAAAAATTCCACCTCAGCCTGGCCCGGGTGCTGGAGAACACCTACCTCGTGGAGGCCCTGCAGGATATCAACGACCGCTTGCGTTTCGTGCGCATGGCCGTGCCGTCAGATGCTCACCGGGTTTTGGCCTCGGCGGGCGAGCACCTGATGATTCTGGAGGCGATCGAACGCAAGGATGTGGAGGCGGCCCGGCGGACAGTACACCGGAACATCAGTCACTCGCGGAACAACGTGGAGATTGCCATCGCCCGGGCCTTGACCTCGGCGCACCAGCGGCGCGGCCGGTAGTCTCGCCCGAACCGGTACCGACCGGTCAGGTGGTCGTCGTGGCCTCGCGGGCCTTTTCGGTCTTGAGCCGCAACTGACCGCACGCAGCATCAATGGCATGACCTTTTTCCCGCCGAAGGGTCACGGACACGCCGCCGTGATCCAGCACCTGGGCAAATTTCTCCTGCCGGGTCAGACTCGGACGCTTCCACGGCAGACCTTCG
>JANMTJ010000705.1:0-9020 GCA_031390295.1 Oleiharenicola sp. | reverse complement strand
CGTCTCCCCCTCCGCCGGTCAAGGGCGGAAAATAACCGGGATTGAACACGCCGGCCGGCTGCGCTTGGGTGGTCCGATGCCCCCTGCCCCCGCCGGCCCCACGGTGCTCGATCTCGCCAAGATGATCGACCATTCGCTGCTTCACCCGACCATGACCGACGACCAGTTGCGCGCGGGTCTGGCCATCGCCCGCCGCTGCGCCTGCGCCACCGCCTGCGTCAAACCCTACGCCGTGCCGATGTCGGCCGCGGCCCTCGCCGGCTCCGGCGTCGGCGTGTGTGCCGTCGTCGGTTTCCCGCACGGCAACAGCCACCCCGACCACATCGCGGCCGAGGCGGTGCGCGCCATCGCCGAGGGCGCCACCGAGATCGACATGGTCGTGAACGCCGGCAAGGTGCTCGGCGGCGACTGGGCCTATGTGGCCACGGAATTGAAAACCGTGAACGACGCCTGCGTCAGCCGTGGCGCGCTCCTCAAGGTCATCTTCGAGAACGACTACCTGCCCGACGCCGCCATCATCCGGCTCTGCGAGCTCTGCACCGGGCTCGGCATCGCCTTCGTCAAGACCTCCACCGGCTACGGCTTCGTGAAGCAGGCCAACGGGGACTACAATTACCAAGGTGCCACCGAGCACCATCTGCGCCTGATGCGCCAACACAGCGGGCCCAAGGTGCAGCTCAAGGCCGCCGGCGGCGTGCGCACACTCGACGACCTGCTGAGTGTGCGGGCCCTCGGCGTCACCCGCATCGGCGCCACGGCCACCGAGGCCATCCTGACCGAGGCCGTGCGTCGCGGGTTGCCCGGCCCGGTGCCGCCGGGACTGACCGGGGTTGGCCAGCCTGCCGCGCCCGCCAGCGGTTATTGATTCTCCCTCACCTCATGCAAAAAACACTCTCCTTCCTGCTCCTCAGCAGCTGCGTGGCGGTCGCCGCCACCGAGGTCCCGCAAAAGCTGCGCGTCAGCGACAACCACCGCTTCCTGGTCACCGCCGATGGCCAGCCGTTTTTTTGGCTCGGTGACACCACGTGGGAGCTCTTCCACCGCCTGAATCGCGAGCAGGCCGGACTGCTGCTGGATCAGCGGGCCGCCCAGGGCTTCACTGTCGTGCAGGCCGTCGCCCTTGCCGAACTCGACGGCCACACGGACCCGAATCCCTACGGCCACCTGCCGCTGGTGGACCTCGATCCGGCCCGGCCCGCGGTGCAGGATGGCCCCGACAATGATTACTGGGACCACGTGGACTTCCTGGTGGCGGCCGCCAACCGCCGCGGGATCTACGTTGGCTTCCTGCCCACCTGGGGTCGCTACTGGCATGACGCACCCAAGGACGGGAAGCCGTTGTTCACCCCGGCCAACGCCGAGATCTACGGGGCGTGGCTGGGCCGGCGCTACAAGGATGCCGCGCTCGTCTGGATCCTCGGCGGCGACCGCAGCGTGGACAACGACACCCAGCGGGAAATCATCCGGGCGATGGCGCGCGGCTTGCGCCAGGGTGATGGCGGCGCGCACCTGATGACGCTGCATCCGCCCGGCGGGGCCGGTTCGGCGCAATGGTTTCACGACGAGGCCTGGCTCGACTTCAACATGCGCCAGAACGGCCACACGGCCGAGTACACCGGCCGCTACGACCAGACCAAGGCCGACTATGACCGGTCGCCCCTCAAGCCGGTCCTCGACGGCGAGCCGATCTACGAGGACCACCCGGTGTCGTTCGACGCCAGGAAATTCGGCCACTCCACCGCGACCGATGTGCGCCGGCCGCTCTATTGGAATTTGTTCAGCGGCGCCTTCGGCCACACCTACGGTCATCATTCCGTCTGGCAGATGTGGTCGCCCGACCGGACCCCGATCAACAATCCGCTCCAGCCCTGGTCCGAGGCGATCCTCCAACCGGGCGCAACCCAGATGCAGCACGCCAAAAACCTGCTGTTGTCGCGGCCGTTCCTGACCCGGATCCCGGACAACTCCATCATTGTGACCGACCGCGTGGCCACGGCCGTGCCCGGCGCCGGCCGTTACCGCTTCGTGGCCACGCGTGATGAACGCGGCACCTACGCGATGGTCTACGTGCCGGTCGGCCGGAAATTCAAGGTCCACCTGGACAAGATCGCCGGCCCGGTCGTGCAGGCGTGGTGGTTCAACCCGCGCAACGGCGAGGCCCGCCTCATCGGCCAATTCGCGAACCAGGGGGAATGTGAGTTCACGCCGCCCGACCATGGCGAGCAACTCGACTGGGTGCTGGTGCTGGACGATGCGGCCGCCGGTTATCCGGCTCCCGGGATCCCCGCGACCGTGCGTTGAACCGGCCGCCGGAGACTTCCCGCCCGACTACCCGTGCTTCTGCCAGTCGAGCTTGTGCTGATCGATCCAGCGGTAGTGGTCGGCATAGCGCAGTCCGGCCGCGGAGGAATCGTCGAGGATCACCGTGGCGCGCGGGTGCAACTGCAGCGCTGACGCCGGACACACCGCCGCCAGCGGGCCCTCGATCATCTCCGTCACGGCCCGGACCTTGGCCGGGCCGAAGGCCAGCAGCAGCACGCGGCGGGCGTCGAGGATCGTGCCGACGCCCATCGTGATGGCGTGACGCGGCATCTTCGCAAAGTCGCCGAACACCGCGCTGTTGTCGCGCAGCGTCTGCTCGGAGAGGATCTTGATCCAGGTGCGGGAGCGGAGCGAGCCGGTGGGCTCGTTGAAGCCGATGTGGCCGTTGCGGCCGAGCCCGAGCAGCTGCAGGTCGATGCCGCCGGCCGCCTCGATGCGCTTCTCATAGTCGCGGCACTCGGCATGCAGGTCGGCCGCCGTGCCATCGGGCACGTGGGTGCGTTTTTGGTCGATGTTGATGTGCCGGAAAAAATTCTCCCGCATGAACCACCGGTAGGACTGGTCGTGCGTGGCGGGGAGCCCGACGTATTCGTCGAGGTTGAACGTCGTCACCCGGCTGAAGTCCAAGCCATCGTTTTGGTGGAGGCGGATGAGTTCCTGGTAGAGCTGCAGCGGCGTGCGGCCGGTGGCGAGTCCGAGCACGGCGTCGGGCTTCTCGCGGACCATCCGGGCGATGATGCGGGCGCCGAGGGCGCAGCCGTCATCCGCGTTGCTCTTGATGATGACTTCCATGATGCTGCGGGGTGGGGGTTTGAAGATCGAGCCTAGGCCGGGTTGCGCACCGGGGGAAGGGAATTTTCACCGGACAACCTCCGGCAGCGCCGCGAGCGTGAGCAACAGGACAAGGTCCGCCTGCGCGGTGATGGTCGCCTCCTGACACATGAAATCAGTGTCGTTGTCGAAGAAGACCCCGGCGGGGGTGTTGAAGCGGTGGAAGGGATCGTCGGCCGGGATCTTGAAATACCGGCTGAGCGAGTCGTGCAGCTTGCGTCCACCGGGTCCCTCGGAGAGTGCGCCGGTCGGAAACGCGTTCAGTAATTTGTAGGCGGGGCTGTAGAGATGGCGCAAGGAGTTGGGCAGGCCCTCGGCGAACATAAACGACACGCCCCAGTTGTTGCGGCCAAACACGTAGTCGGTGACGCCCCAGAACAGCGCGTCGCGCCCGGGGGACGGGCCGTGCAGGCGGGCGGTCTGGCGCGTCGCGTTGGCGATGCCGACCCAGCGCGCGAGGCTGCCCCACACATAGCGGCTCGGGATGCCCCACGGTGCGCCGCGTTCCCGCGCATGCCGGGTGTAGCCGGCTGTCTCGTCCAGCAGGCGCTGCTTCGCGCCGGTGTCGTGCGGAGCGAGCGCGGCATTGGCCAGCCAGTTCCAGTCGCCCCAGCCCACCTCCGTGCCGGCCGGCGGCGCATAGGCTTTCGCCTGCTCGAGGTAAGCCGCCTCGCCCCCCAGGGCGTGCAGCTCCATCGCCGCGACCGCCAACTGATCCGCCGGTTCGGGATCACGGTAGAAATCATTCACGTCGTCGCGCTCGAAGGCCGTGGCGACGGTATCGGGCTCGCGGGCCCGGGCGTAGATGGTGCGGGCCATCGCCCCGTAGCGTGCCGCGTCCGCGGCACGGCCGAGTTCGCCGAAAGTGCGGGCGCCCAGCGCCAGGGCGGCGGCGGTGGCGCCCATGTGCACACGGGACAAGGCGCACAGCGCGGGGCGCTGGCCGTCGAGCCGGTCGTTCTCCGGCAGACGCACGCCCTGGTTGTGATCCTCCGCATTCGCCACCTGGATGATGAAGGTATCCCGGTCCGGATGCACCCGCAGCAGGAACTCCAGCCCGTGCCGCGCCTCATCGAGCACATCGGGCAGGTCGCTCTTGCTGTGGGCCCGGCCGAACAGCCCGGGCTGCAGCCGGTAGGCCAGCAGCAGGTGATAGGTGGTGGCGGCCTGGTTGAGCGTGAACTTGATCTGGTCGCCGGCATCATACCAGCCGCCGAGCGCATCCACCGTCCGCGCCGGCACCGCCGGTTTCCACCTGCCGTTCGCCGGGTCGCCGTCGGGGACAAACACCGGGGCGCGGGCGTCGCCCGGATGGGAGAACTTGCGCAGCAGCGTATCGTGCGACCCCGAGCGCATGACCCGCAGGTGCCGCAGTGGCAGCGGACGCAGCCGCGCGTAGGGATCGGATGCGATCCGGATCGTCGCCGGGGCGGCGCCCGTGGTGGTGAACACATACTCGCCGGGCCCGGTTAGCGCGCCGAGATCCGCCGTATGGTTGAAGGGAAACGGCGTGTGGTCACCCGCTCCGGTCACGCTGGCGCCAAATGTTCCGCCCATGACCACCCCGCCGTGCGCGACCTGCCATTCCCGGCCGGCCAGATCGGAGTCGCTCAGCGCGACGAGCACCTTGGGTTGCGCCGGGGCGTAACCGGCCTGGTTCCAGCGCAGGAAAATCTCCGCGCGGAGCGGAGCGGCGGCCGCCAGCAGGACCGCGAAAACGGGTAAGGCACAACGCCACGGCATGCGGCGAAGTTGTGGGGCCGATGTTCCGCAGGCAAGCCCCGGACCAGCGGCCGGCTCAGCTGGCTTTCTTCTGAATGTTGTCGCCGAGCTTCTCCACGTCCTTGCCGAAGCCCTTGGAGGTCTGGCAACCGGTGGCGAGGGCGATGGCGCCCAGCGTGAGAAGGACGAGGGCGAGGCGTTTGAGCGTAGAATTCATCCGCACATCCTACCCGTCGCACCCCCGTGTCACCATGGGGTGTTCACGGTAGCACCTCAACCCGGCGACCGCCCCAGCACAACACCCCATAGCTGACCACCGTCTTTGCCGCTAGGCTCGCGGGATGAACCGCCACTCCCTCGATCCGGACCCACTGCCTTCATGCCTCAAGCATCTGATAGCGGGCCTGTTCAGGCTCGAGCTGGCTGATCCTGATGCCATCGACGATCATGCGCCGATCTTCGGCGGCAATCTCGGCCTCGACTCCTTGGACGCGATTGAGCTCGGCATGTGCATTGAGGAGGAATTTGGCGTCACGCTCCGCAGCCGTGAGGAGTCGCTTCACGCTTTGACCAGCATCGCCAGCCTGGCCGGTTTCATTCGCGCCCGCACGCCGGCCGTGCGTCCGGTTGTCTCCCGCCCGGCCTCATTCGCCACCCTTTTGCCGTCATCCTGACGGCCTATAAACAAACATCGAATCAGAACCAACCATCATGACCACACTCGAAATCAAGGGCGACTGGAACATCACCAAGGGCAAGTTGAAGCAGAAGTGGGCCCAGCTCACGGATGACGATCTCCAATATGTCGAGGGCAAGTCGGAGGAACTGCTCGGCCGGATCCAGAAGCGCACGGGCGAAACCCGGGAAGCAATCGAGAAGGCCTTCAAGGAATCCTGCACCGACTGCGGCTGCAAGTAAACGCCCGACAAGTACCGCCCCGCCCCAACCCAGGTTGAATCCATATGAAAAACCACATCTATAAACTCATCGAAATCACCGGCACCTCACCCACCTCCATGGAGGATGCGGTGACCCGGGCCATCAAGCGCGCGCACAAAACCGTCAAGAACCTGAACTGGTTCCAGGTGGTGGACACGCGCGGCTGCATCGCCAAGGGCAAGGTCCTGCAGTGGCAGGTTACCCTCAAGATCGGCTTCACCCTCGAAGGCTGAACTGTCGGGCCGGGTGAAACCGGCCGCCAAAATCATTACCATGACCAAATCTAAAATGAACCCCGCTTTGAAAATCTCCCGCCCGCAGATGATCCGGCTGCTGAACGAGGATCTCGCGGGGGAATACCAGGCCATCATCGCCTACACGGTGTACAGCCAGGTCCTCAAGGGCGCGGCCTACACTGCCATTGCGAAGGAACTGGAACTGCACGCGGGTGAGGAACTGCAACACGCCATCATGATCGCCAAACAGATCGACTATCTGGGCGGCATGCCGGGCGTGACGCCCAAGCCGGTCAAGACCTCCAACGATGCGGTCACCATGCTGCGCGCAGACCTGGAGAACGAGCGGGTCACCATCTGCCGCTACCGCGAGCGCATCCAGCAGGCGGAGGCGATGGGTGAGTTCGCGTTGAGCGAAATCCTGCGCGCCATCATCGTGCAGGAACAGGAGCATGAAATTGACCTGAGCGCGGCGCTGGGCATCAACGTGCCGCTCCCGATCAAGCCCTGAGCCGGCGGGCCCGGTCGCCTACTTCCGGTCCACGCGGACCCGAAAATGTTCCATCACCAATAGAGCACCAGCCACCAGCGCGAGCAGGCCGGTGACCCAGGTGGGAATGGAAAGCCCGATCATAAGGTTCAGGCCGAAGACCAGGAGGAACAGGGCGAGGAAGAGATGAGCCATGGCGGAAGACTACAACCCGCGCCGGCTGGGTGCCATGGGGTGTTGGCCTGCCGGCCCGGCGATCCCACGGCGCGCGCCCTCCAGTCGGGTAACGCCCCATGGCCGGACGCGGCCGGTCAGCTATATAATGGAGGCACTCAAAACGCCCCGCTGCCGGGGCCATCGCCCGCCTGAATCAATCCTTCCATGAAAAATCGCTTCACTCCCCTCGTCATCGCTTTCGGTCTGGCCACCTTCTCCACCGCCGGGTGCGCCGAGAAAACCAAGACCCCTGATATTTCGCCGCCGGCCGCCAAGGCCGTGTCCGCCCCGGCCCTGGTCAACGCCACCCCGGTCGCGACTCCCGCCCAGCCCGAGGCCGCTCCCGTCCAGTGGGTCGACCTCAAGGATGACTCCTATGACCAACGCATCGCGTTTCTCGCCGGCCTCAAGTCCCTGGCCATCCAGGTGGATGCACAGATCAGCGAGCTGGTCGCCAAACGTGCGGCCATGGCCGCCAGCAATACCAGCACCAAGGACTGGGATTTTGCGATGCAGGAGATGAGCAGCGCACGCACCAACCTCAAATCCACGAGCGATGATATGGCCCGGGCCTCCCGTGAGACCTGGGATCAGCAGAAGGACAAGGTCGGCCTCGCGTGGGTGCGGACGCAGGACGCCTTCGCCAAGGTCAAGGCCAGCACGACGAACTGAGGCCCACTGCTTGTTGGCCACACGGGCACGCTTGACGTGCCCTTTTTTACGTTCCCCTCCCCGGAATCATTGGCTGCCATGGTGCGGTGGGTTTCACCCCATTGAGACGGCAGCCGGTATGGCCTATGATGAGCGCTTCAAGGAATTCAATGGTCGCCGCGATGCGGTCCCACAATCACGTGGGAAGGCATTTCGTAACAGGCTCCCACTCCCTTGCAAAAATTATATACCATGAAACGTGAACTCATCATAATCGCGGTCACCGCGATGCTCGTCGCCGGTTGCTCTTCGCAGCCCGCTGCCACTGCTTACAATGCCCCGACCCCCAAGAGTCCTCCGGTGGACAATTCCGACAGCCTCGTTGGGCCGCGCGGTCCTGATGGTGCCACCGGCGCCACGGGTGCCACCGGCGCCACGGGTGCCACCGGCGCTCCGGGTATCGCTCTTGCGGGCGAGCGCGGTGCTGATGGTGCCACGGGCGCCACCGGTGCCCAGGGTGCCACGGGCGCCACCGGCGCTTCGGGTCAACTCCGCCGCGGAGCCGCCGGCCAGGCTGGTGCCACGGGTGCCACCGGCGCCCAAGGTGCCGTCGGCGAGACCGGCGCGCAGGGTGCCAGCACCGCGGGTTACGCGGGTGCGCAAGGCGCCACGGGTGCCACGGGTGCCACGGGCGCCCAAGGTGCCACGGGTTCCCAGGGTGCCACCACCTACGGCCCGACTGGCGCGCAGGGCGCCACCGGCGGAACAGGTGCAACTGGCGTCAGCGGCAATGAAGGCTCCCAAGGCCGCACGACCGCAGGCGTAGCGGGTGCCACCGGTGCCACTGGTTCGACCGGTGCCCAGGGTGATACCGGCTCGAAGGGCGACAAGGGTGTCGCCGGCATCGTGGGCAACTGGACCTCCTATCGGGATTATACCTTCGGGTATAATGACGCCCGCATCGCCAGCGCGGACTCCACCAAGACTGCCGGTATCGCCGCCTACATGCGCGAGAACCCCACGCTTGAGCTCGGTCTCGATGGCTCGATGGACATGAACGGGTCCGACCCGAAGGATCAGGATCTGCGCGACCGCCGGGTTGCGGCGGTTCGCTCGGCCTTGGTTGATGCCGGGGTGCCCTCCAGCCGGATCAAGGTCGGTGCCTTTGGTGATTCCCGTACCCGCCGCGATCGTCGCGTCGAGGTGCTCTTCGCCACGTCGAACTGATCGCAGCGAAATATCTGACTCGAGGCCGCGCCCAAAAGGCGCGGTCTTTTTTTGTCTGCTTCGCGCCGGCGGGTCCGAAGGATTTCCGGCGGACCGGATCAAGGTGCTTTTCGACCCGCCCTGGTGGTGGGACATTCCTACTTAGAACGCCCCATAGCGCTCCAACCACCGTGGCGGTATGCTCCCGCGATGATTCACCATACCACCAGTCTTCAGTTCCCGCCGGTCAACGCCCGGCTCCTCACATCGGCCCTGGCCTGCTGCGGCGCCCTCAGCCTGGGCCTTTTCGCCGGCTGCGCCACCAATTCAGACTCCAATGTCGTCTCCACCCGCGAACGTTGTCCGGATAAAGTTACGGAAAAAACCGCGGTGACCGAGCAGCCGGC
>JANMTJ010000668.1:0-1993 GCA_031390295.1 Oleiharenicola sp. | reverse complement strand
GACGGCTGGCGCTGCGCCAACCCGTCCGACCTCGGGCTCTGGCTGGCCGACGTCGCCGCCGGCCGGCGGGCCACGACAGATCGCGTCGCCCTGGACCACGACCTGCTCGCCGCCGACTCCGTGATCTTCGGCCTGCGCATGAACGCGGGGGTGTCGCTGCCGCAGTTGCGCCGCCGTTTTCCCACTTCGCGATGGTCCGGGTTGGAGGACCTCCTGCCCAGGCTGCTTTTCGAAGGCCTGCTCACGGCGACGGTGGAGGGGCGCATCAGCCTGACCCCGCGCGGCCGGTTGATCGCTGACGCGATCGGCGCGGAAGTCATGGAAGCTTTCGAGTCGGTGGCCAAGGAGGCGGTGAAATGAACAGGGTGCGTTCAGCGGTGGGAGCGAGCTTGCTCGCGAAAAATAGCAGGCGAATCGCGAGCAAGCTCGCTCCCACAAAGAGTGCTTTTTTTGGTCTGCTGGGTGTGCTCTTTCTCTCCGGCTGCCAGTCTTCGCCCAAGCCCGCCACCTACGAACCCTTGATCGTGCGGTTTTTCCTCGAGACCCGGTTGGGCGAGGCGGGGGTGCCATTGCATCTGCCAATCAGCGGGGTGGGCGTCACGGTCGCGGCCAAGCCCATCCTCGTCGAATACGACATTCTCAACGCCGAGGTCGCCCGGGTGGAACTGGGCAACTGCCTGCTGCTGCAATTCACGCCGGCCGCGGCGCGCGATCTCTACCGGTTGTCGGTGGCGAGCATGGGCCGCCGGCTGGTGCTCACGCTCAACGACGAGCCCGTCGGCGCCCGGCGCATCGAGCAGGCGATTGGCGACGGCACGATTCTGGTCTTCGTGGAACGGCCGGATGCGGAATTGCCGGGCCTGGTCGGGCGCATCAAGCGCACCTCGGCGGACATCGTCGCCGCGGCGAAGAAGTGAATCCGGGTTCTGCAGAAAGCATGGCCACAAGAAGCACAAAATATTCAAAAGCCGTTGAGGGTAGGGCGCGACCGCTGAGCGCGCCGCTCTTCAGCTCCAGTGAACCAATCCATTATTGCCACAAAGAGTCACAAAGAGCCTGGATGGCAACGGGCGTCTCCATCGCGCCTATAGGCGCGCGGAAATTATTCGCCGGCACGCATGACGCTTTTCGTGCCTTTTTGTGGCCGATGAAATCTGTGGTTTGGCCCGATCTGTTTGGGGTATCACAACCAGTTCAATCGGTGGCTGTGCGGGTATCGAAATCGGTCATGAAGGCCTTCAAGCCCCATGGCATGGTTAGCCACGAAAAGTCACAAAGAACTGGACCGGGGATGCGAATCTCCACCGCGCTTATAAGCGCACGGAACTTAGTCAGCTGCGTTCATAGCTATTTTTGCGACTTTTTGTGGCCAAAAAAATCTGGGGTTTGGATGTGTTTGGGCCTGCTCAGCCTGGTTGCTGCTCCCTTCGCCACCGCCCAGCGCATTGAGATCAGCTGGCCGACGCCCAATCCGGCCTGGGAAAAGGGCCGGGGTTATGAAAACTGGGTGCAGCCGACCGTCTCGGGCGAGGCGACCTCCGGCTTGTTCGGCTCGGTGCGCAGCAACGGCACGCAGTTTCACGAGGGGCTGGATATCCGGCCGGTGGCGCGCGACGCCCGCGGCGAGCCGCGCGACGCGGTGACCGCGGCGATGGATGGCGTGGTGCGGCACATCAATACCCGCGCGGGTGACAGCAGCTACGGCCGTTACATCGTGATCGAGCATCCCGGGGTTTCGCCGGCCGTGTACACACTGTACGCGCACCTGGCCCGGATCGAACCGGGCCTGTTCGAGGGCATGACCGTGAAGCGCGGGCAGGCCCTTGGCACGATGGGCCGCAGCGCCGGGGGCTACGCCATCCCGCGGGACCGCGCCCACCTGCATTTTGAGATCGGGTTGATGGTGACGGAAAATTTCGCCTCATGGTATGGGTGGAAGAAATTCGGCAGCCCCAACCTGCAGGGGCAATGGAATGGCATGAACCTGATGGGC
>JANMTJ010000651.1:0-2880 GCA_031390295.1 Oleiharenicola sp. | reverse complement strand
CTGGGATGAGGCGCACTACACCCCGATCCTCGCCATGAGCGATCCCGGCGAGGCCCCGCTGAAAAGCAGCCTGCTCATCGCGCCGCATGGCAAGGGCTGGCATGTCTATGCCGGACTGGCCTTTTTCCGCCAGCTGCCCGCGGGCAATCCCGGCGCCCATCGCCTCTTCGCCAACCTGCTCTCGCTCGGAGAATGAATACCCCGCCTGATGACAATGACACCGGTCTACCGGTCTTCCGGACCTGGCCTTCGGTCTATGGATTGGTCCTCGGCTGCTTCGTCCTGGTCGTCATCGCGCTGACGCTGTTCTCGCGCTATTTCGCATGAACCTGGTCGACTGGATTGTGCTCCTTGGGACCATGGTGGGCATCGCCGGCTATGGCGCATGGCACACGCGGCACACCAACAAGCTCGATACCTACCTCAAGGGCAGCGCGTCCAGCGGCTGGTTCACCATCGGGCTCTCGGTTGCGGCCACGCAGGCGAGCGCGATCACCTTTCTCTCCATCCCGGGCCAGGGCTTTGAAAGCGGTCTGGGGTTTGTGCAGAATTATTTCGGCCTGCCGCTCGCGCTCATCATCGTCTGCGCCGTCTTCCTGCCGATTTACCGCCGGCTCGGGGTCTACACCGCCTACGAATACCTGGGCCAGCGTTTCGACGGCAAAACCCGCCTGCTCGGTGCCGGGCTCTTCCTCCTCCAGCGCGGTCTCGCCGCCGGGGTCACGATCTACGCGCCGGCCATCATCCTCTCCACCGTCCTCGGCTGGCGGCTCGACCTCACCATCATCGGCACCGGCCTGCTCGTCATCGTCTATACGGTCACCGGCGGCAGCGCCGCCGTCAGCCTGACCCAGAAATGGCAGATGGGCGTGATCTTTGCGGGCATGATCACGGCCTTTGTGATCGTGCTGCAGCGCCTGCCGGACGGGCTCGGTTTCAGAGGCGCGGCCCATCTCGCCGGGGCGCTCGGCAAGCTGGAGGCGGTGGATTTCTCCCTCGACCCGGACCGGCGTTACACGATCTGGAGCGGATTGTTCGGCGGCCTCTTCCTGTCGCTCTCGTACTTTGGCACCGACCAGTCCCAGGTGCAGCGCTACATCGGCGGCGCCTCGCTGCGCGAGGGCCGCCTCGGCCTGATGTTCAATGCGCTCCTGAAGGTCCCGATGCAGTTCTTCATTCTGCTACTCGGCGCGTTTGTCTTTGTTTTCTACCAGTTCCAACCCGCCCCGGTCTTCTTCAACCAGGCGGAGTGGGAGCACCACGCCGCCGGCCCCAAGCACGACGCCTTCCGCGCCTTGGAGGTGAAACATGCCACTCTTCACCGCGCGAAACAGGAAAAAATCGCCACCTGGCAGGCCGCCCGCGCCCAGGGGAATACCGCCGCCGAAGCGGAGGCCCGTGCCGCCCTGGTCGCGGCCCAGCGCGCCACCGATGACGTGCGCGCCGAGGCCAAGGCCGCCCTCACCGCTGCGGACCCGCGCGCCAAGACCAAGGATTCCGACTACGTCTTCATCAGTTTCATCGTCGCCCAGCTGCCCCACGGGGTGGTCGGCCTGCTGGTGGCCGTGATGATCGCGGCCGCGCTCGGCTCGAAAGCCTCGGAGCTGAACGCCCTTGGCACCACCACCACCATCGACCTCTGGCGCCAGCTCCGCCCGCGGTCCGCGCGTGACGAGACCCGCAATGTCGTGGTGGCCAAAATGTTCACCGCCTTCTGGGGTCTGTTCGCCATCGGCTTCGCGCTCTTTGCGGGCTTCGCCGAGAATCTCATCGAGGCCATCAACATCCTCGGCTCCATCTTTTACGGTGTCGTGCTCGGCCTGTTCCTCACCGCCTTCTTCCTGAAGCGCGTCGGGGGCACGGCGGTCTTCTGGGGCGCGGTCCTGGCGCAGTCCCTCATCTTCGCCCTTTTCTTCCTGCGCCACGATTTCCCCGTCCTCGATTTCTCGTACCTCTGGTATAACCTCATCGGGTGCGCCGCGTGCATGCTCCTCGGCCTGATCATCCAGGCCATTCTCCCGAAGAAACTCCCCGCCTGATGTCCGCCCCCGTCATCTGCTTCGGCCAGCAGCCCTGCGGATTTTTTCCACGGCGGTTTCTCTATGCCAAGTTTGCGACCGCCCGGCGGCTTCAGTCCGAGATCGGCGGCGAGATCGTGTTCTTTTATCACGACAGTGACCACGATCCGCGTGAAACCCAGACCACCCTGCACCACCGGAAGACCGGCGAGGCCGCGACCCTGAACTTCACCTTCGTCAACAAGCTCCAGCGCAAATGGTCGCCGCTCTTCGCCAAGCGTGTTCCCGCTGACTGGCCGGCCAATACCACGCGTCAACTCCCGGTCTACGTCGACCCCCACTGTGTTGAGGTGTTCAAGCAGATGCGCGCGGACAACGTCGCCGATTTCTGCCTGGAGATGTATCGCGGCCTGGGACTGCTCGAGGGCATCCGGGTCGTGCGCTCGGGGGATCCCGCCGTGCGTCGGGCCGCCGAAGCCATCACCGATTGTTTTGTGGATGTCCTGCATCAGGGCGAGACCGTTCGCGCGCGCCGGATGCCCGATGGCAAGCTTTGTCTGCATGAGGGTGGTGACTGCTACGTCACGCTTCCGCCGGTAGAATTCACCAAGGCGCAGGTTAGCCCCACCCGAGACAGCCGCCTCGGCTGGATGCAATCGGTGATCCACTGCACGCATTACATCGCCGGTGCCGGTGAACAGGCTTACTTGAACAAAGCCGATGCTCCTGAAATAAACTTTCTGACCCGCGACCCCATTGACCGCTCGGATGAAGCTTGGACCGAAACCTGAAGCCACCCCGGCCCTTTGTAATATATTACGTTACAAAGGGTGGGTGGCACCCCGCCATGCCCCACTCAACC
>JANMTJ010000625.1:0-3134 GCA_031390295.1 Oleiharenicola sp. | reverse complement strand
GCCCATCCGGTCCGCCTCTTTCGTGGCCTGCCACTCGGCGGTGAAAAAATCGCGCTGCGCGTCCTCGCTGAACCATTCCCATTCCGGACCGCGCATGGCCCGCACCACGCCGGCCGCGGCCGGCCGGCCCATGGTCCCCGGTCGCACCGTCCAGGCCATCGCGCGCTTCTGCCCGGCCTGAAGGATGCCAAGCAGGGCCACCGCGCGGCCGTTCGGGTCAAAAATTTTGAGTTCATCACCCGCGACCAGGGGACGCCCCTGATGTCCGCCCAAGCCCGCCCGGCGGTACGTGGTGCGGCTCCCCATCACGAGTGGCACATCAATTCCTCCCGCCACGGCCATCCACGCCCGCCATCCCGTCCGGGCCACGCCGAAATTAACCCTTTCACCCGCCGCGACCCGCACCGGCCGGTCGCAGGGCAGCGGCTGGCCGCTGATCGTGGCGTCAAAGTCCCCGCCGTTCCAGGCGATCAACGCGTCGCGCTCGAAGCTCAACTCCGGTCCGGTTTGCGCCAGCTCCAGCACGGCTGCGTTGTCCTCATTGCCCACGATCAGGTTTGTCACCCGCGCGGCAAACGTATCGAGCGCCCCGCCGACCACCACGCCATATTGCTGGTAACCCGGCCGCCCGAGATCCTGCACCGTCGTCAGCAATCCCGGCTTGATGACCTGAATCATGGCCGGGCCTCCGATATTTTCTCAAACTCTTCCGGTGTGATCGCGTGAAATTTCACGATATCACCCGCCTGCAGCAGCACCGGCGGATCTTCCTCCGGGCGAAACAGCCGCAGCGGCGTCCGGCCGATCAGGTTCCACCCGCCCGGGGTTGACTGCGGATAAATCCCCGTCTGCTCGCCACCAATCCCCACCGAGCCGGCCGGCACTGTCATCCGCGGCTTGGCGTGACGCGGTGTCACCAGTTCCTTGGGCAGGCCGCCGAGATATGGAAAACCGGGCGCAAATCCAATCAGGTGCACGCGATACTCCGCCTTGGCGTGACGCCGCACGACTTCCTCCGGGGCCAGCCTGGCCTGTGCCGCCACCCGGTTGAGATCGGGACCATGTTCCCCGCCGTAGCACACCGGCACCTCGACCATGCGCGGCTTGGACTTCGCGGTCTTCGGGGGATTTTTCAATCGCTCGCGCACCTGGGCACCGAGCCACTCGGCGATCTCAGCCACCGGTGCGCCCGCCTGCACCACCGCGCAGGGATCGTAGAAAAGGGTCACCGTGGTGTAGGCCGGTACCACTTCGCTCACCCCGGGCAACGGCTCCGCCACGAGAGCCCGCCTCGCTGCCTGCACGCGCAGGTGGGTGGCCTCGTTGATGGCGTCCCCCAGTTCCACGATCAGGGCACTGTCGCCCAGCGGCGTGATTTGCATGCCTGTGCCTTAAGGCTTGTTGTACGTTTCGCAGCCAAAATCTCCGGTCTAATCCAACCCGGGTGGACTTCTCATACATTTTTCTTAGGGTTGCGGTCGGCCCGGGATAGTTAACCTTTGTCTGGTGATGCCTCCACGTTATTACGCCAGCGCCCTGATACTCACCACCCTGATTCTAGCTGGCTGCAAGGACCGCCAGGTCACAGCCTACCGCGCCCCCAAGGATCCCGCCCCGGTCACCCCGGCCGGCCAGGCTGCCACCGGCCAGGTCAGCGGCGAACTTCCTCCCGATCATCCCCCCATCGGTGGCGGCACCGCCGCGCCCGGCGCCGGCAGCAACATGGCCAACACCACCGTGCCGACCGCCGGCGGCTCAGACCTGAAGTGGACCGTGCCTGATTCATGGACCCCCAAGGCCGGTTCTGCCATGCGCAAGGGCAGTTTCGCCGTCAAACGCGACGGCGCCGAGGCGGACTTTGCCATCACCGCCTTCCCCGGTGACACCGGCGGCCTGCACGCCAATCTCAACCGCTGGCGCGGCCAGGTCGGCTTGCCGCCAGCCAGCCCGGCCGAACTCGATGCCGCCCTGCAGCATGTGGACGGCCAGGGATTCCATTTCGAGGTGATTGATCTCGTCGGCCCAACCGGCAATCCGCCCACCCGCCTGCTTGGCGCCATCACGACCTACAACGGCAACAGTTGGTTCTTCAAGCTCATGGGCCCCGACACGATCGTCGCGACCGAGAAGGCGGCCTATCTCGAATTCCTCAAATCCGTGAAGACCCCCTGAACCGATGAACAACCTTATTCGCCTGTTCCGCGACTTCTTCGTCTCCGTGCAGCTTACGGTCGTGCTGCTGATCCTGTCCCTGCTGATCGTCTTTGTGGCGACGTTGGACCAGGTAAACCTTGGCATCTGGGAGGTGCAGGAAAAATATTTCCGCAGCTTTTTCGTCCTCTGGAACGTGCCCGGGTCGAGTGTGAAGATCCCCGTCTTCCCGGGCGGCTATTTGATCGGCGGCCTACTCCTGATCAATCTCGTGTCAGCGCATGTGTACCGCTTCTCCCTCACCTGGCGGAAATTCGGCATCCAGCTGACTCACGCCGGACTGATCCTCCTGCTCGTTGGGGAGCTGATCACCGGGCTGCTCCAGATGGACAGCTCCATGCGTCTCGATGAGGGCCAGACCAAGTCCTACTCCGAGAGTTTCCGCGACCATGAACTGGCGCTGATCGACAAAACCGACCCTGCGTTCGATGAAGTTGTTGCCGTGCCGGAAGCCGTGCTCGCCGACGAGGGCTCGCTGCAGCATCCGAAGCTGCCCTTTCAGGTGAACGTGAAGGCCTACTACGCCAACGCCACTTTGCAGATGGGCGACCCCTCCGGCCGGCCCGGCGCGCCCGTGGCCAACCAGGGCATCGGCGCCCGCGTGCAGGTCCTGCCCCTGCCCCTCACCTACAAGCCCGACGAGATCAATCTGCCCGCGGCCTTCGTCGAGATCGTCGGACCGGCGGGCCCGATCGGCATCTGGGTCGTCTCCCCCGTCGTGAGTATGGCGCAGACTTTCGTCTTCGAGGGCCGCACCTGGGAGCTGACCCTCCGGCTCAAGCGCCACTACCAGCCCTTCTCCATCAACCTGCTCCAGGTGACGCATGAGAAGTATCCCGGCACGGAGATCCCGAAGAACTTTGCCAGCCGCGTCCGGCTCAAGGACGAGGCCGGACGCGAGGATCGTGAGGTCGTGATCTTCA
>JANMTJ010000606.1:0-4782 GCA_031390295.1 Oleiharenicola sp. | reverse complement strand
CGTGAAGCTCGTGGCCATGATGGAGCGCAATCCCACGGTCGGCATCCTGCAGACCGCCCCGCGCATCATCAACGGGGTGACGCTCTACTCCCGCATCCAGCAGTTTGCCAGCCGGCTCTATGGTCCGCTTTTTCTCGCCGGGCTCAACTACTGGCACCAAGGGGAAAGCAATTTCTGGGGGCACAATGCGGTGATTCGCGTCGTGCCGTTCATGGAGCACGCCGCGCTCCCGGATCTGCCTGGCAAGGAACCTTTCGGCGGGCGCATCCTCAGCCATGATTTCGTCGAGGCCGCCCTCATGCGCAAGGCGGGCTGGAAGGTGTGGCTGGCCTATGACCTCGAGGGCAGTTTCGAGGAAGGACCGCCCACGCTGATTGACGCCGCCAAGCGCGACCGCCGCTGGTGCCAGGGCAACCTCCAGCACAGCTGGTTGCTCACGGCCAAGGCGCTGCACCCGATCAACCGTTTCCATCTTTTCCAAGGCATCATGGGCTACCTCAGTTCACCGATCTGGCTCCTGTTTATGCTGCTGAGCACGCTCCACCGGTTCAACGCGGTGAACCACGGGGACGTTTCGGGAAAATTCACCATGATCTTCGACTATGCCGTGCCGGTACCGGAGGCGCTCGCGCTGTTCGGTCTGACCATGACGCTGATCTTCCTGCCGAAGGTGCTGAGCGTCGGGTTGGTGCTGAAACACCGGCGGAGCGCGGCCTATGGCGGGCCGGTGCGGCTGCTGCTCAGCGCGGTGCTGGAGGTGATCACGTCGGCCCTGCTGGCGCCGATCAACATGATGTTCCATGCCAAGTTCGTGGTCTACATCCTCCTTGGGCAGGGGGTCGGCTGGGTCACACAGCAGCGCACGGCCAGCGATGATTCCGACTGGCGCGAGGCGATCATCACCCACTCGGGTCAGACGGCGTTCGGACTCGTGTGGGGCGCCTCAGCTTACGTGGTCGCCCCATCATTTTTCTGGTGGCTGCTGCCCGTGCTGCTCGGGTTGGTGCTGGCGGCCCCGATCTCGATCATGCTCAGCCGGGCCGGCCTCGGCCGCCGTGCGCGCGAACTGGGCCTGTTCCTGACCCCCGACGAGACCCAGCCGGCGCCCGAGCTGCCGTTGCTGCAGAACAATCTCGAAGAGTGCTACCAACACATGCAGCCCATCCGGGAACTGCGCAAGGACTACGGCCTGTTGCAGGCGATTCTTGATCCCTATGTGAACGCCGTGCACGTCTCGCTGCTGCGGCAGCGCCGGCCGGGCAGCTACTCGGTGCGCCGCTACTTTGTGGAGCTGCGTCGCCGCTTGCTCGCGGACGGCCCCGACAAGCTCACCGCCCGCGAGAAACTGGCACTGCTGCTCGATCCCGAATCGATGAACTGGCTGCACGAACAGCTGTGGAAGCAGCCACCGAGCCTGCTCTCGGCTTGGTGGCGGCTGGCCATGCGTCAATACAACGTGCTCACGGCGACACCCGTGACGGCCCTGTATCGTTGAGTCAGCGCACGTTGCCGTAGGCGCTCAGCACGATGTCCTGGCCGGTCCCGGCCTTCGCGTAGATGCGGAAGGCGGCGTTGGCGGCTTCACGGGTGTGCCTCGGGGTGAGGTGCAGGCGGTAATGGTGGCCTGGGGCGATCGTCTCCAGACGACTGGTGAAAAAATCGCTCGTGGGCTGAACGCTGGAGAGGGTCAGCTCCAGGCCGTCCGCGACACGGATTTCAATAAACCGGGATTCCGCCGCACCATTGAGTTTCCATTCCAGGCTGCGCGGGGTGAGACTGGCCAGTTCCGGCACGGCCAACTGCACATGGAGGCTGACCGGCTCCTTCGCCTCGTCAGTCGTAACCGTGATGGTGCGATCATATACGCCCTGACGGTCGCCCAAGGTGAAGCGCGCCGTGATGCGCCCACTTGCCCCGGGGGCAAAGGTCAGGGCGCTGGGGGTGGCTTCCGTGCAGTCGCAGCTCGTGTCGATGCCGAGGATAGTCACCGCTTTTGCACTGGAATTGGTGAACTCAAAGGAGGTTTCGGCCGACTTCTGCAGGGGCGCAGCCTTGAGCGTGAGTTGCTGCGTTTTCCATTCCAGGGCCAGGACAGGAAGGCCGGCCGTGAAGGGCAGCAAGGCACACAGACAGAAGAGCGAACGCTTCATGGTGAAGTCTGACACCCAGGTGGCACGGCTGGTGCCCTAGGTTAATTGCCGCAGTGCGGCGGAGACTTGAGCAAACTCGGCCCGGAGGGACACCAAGGAAGTAGCCGCATCGTCAAAAGTCCCGGATTTACCCTGCATTTCCATTTCCCGGGCAACCCGGGCCAGTTTGGCTGCACCGAAATTGCCACTGCTGCCCTTGATGGTGTGGGCGGAGCGGGTGAGCAGCACGGCATCCTTGGAGGCGAGGGCCTGCTCGATTTCGGCCACGCGGGCGGGGAAGTCCTCGAGGAACAGATCGATCAGTTCACGGAGAAAATTCGGGTCATCGGGATTCAATTCGCGGAGGTTTTCAACGACTTGGCGGTCAATGGTATTCTCACTGGAATCAGTCATGGTGGAGGGCGGCCCGCTGCAAGGTGGTCTGTGCGATTTCCTGAATGGTTGGGAGCTGTTAAGCGGCTCTGTAACGGATGTTACGTATAAACAGCATAGATGCCATGGGAAGCAGAGCGAGTGATTTTCTGTGCGGTGAGCCGCGTTGCAGTCCCTGTCTGTCCGAACTCAGGATAAAGCAAACGTGACCTGCTGGATGGGTAGTGGGCAGGCTGTGAATACCCTGTATTCTTGGTGATTGCCGAACTGTTGCTGCAGCACTTAATCCAATCGATAAGGTGCATGTATCTACCAAGCAGTGAAATAGAGTGCCTTATTAAATTTGGCATAGAACTGAAGTAACATGCATCATGAAATCCTGATGCGATGATATTCTACTTGCATGAAAGGGTTCAGTGTCGTTCTAGTACTTCATGGCAAAATCCTTTGTTTTCTCCTCTGAGTCTGTTGGCGAAGGTCACCCCGATAAAGTCGCCGATCTGATCTCAGACAGCGTCCTCGACGCCTGCTTGGCGCAGGACAAATACAGCCGCGTGGCCTGTGAGACCATGGTGAAATCCAACATGGTCATCCTGGCCGGTGAAATCACCACCAGCGCCAAGCTGAACTACGAGGCCATCGTGCGCGCTGCGATTCGCGAGATCGGCTACGTGAACAGCGATGATGTCTTCCACGCCGACAGCGTATTCATCAATAACTACCTTACCCGCCAGTCGCCGGATATTTCCCAGGGCGTCGACGCGAAAAAGGCCAAGGGCAAGAAGACGGCGGAGCAGGGTGCGGGCGACCAGGGCCTGATGTTTGGCTATGCCTGCACGGAGACGCCCGAGTTGATGCCGACCCCCGTGATGTTTGCCCACCGTCTCGGCCGGAAGCTCACCCAGATCCGCAAGAGCGGCAAAGTCGACTGGCTCCGGCCCGACGCCAAGTCGCAGGTCTCGATCCGCTACGAGAACGACAAGCCGGTCGCCGTGGAAAACGTGGTCATCTCACGCAGCACACCGCCGATGTTTCGCACGCCAAGATCGAGAGCTACCTGATCGACGAGGTCATCAAGAAGGTCATCCCGGCCCGCATGCTGACGAAGAAAACCCAATTTCTGATCAACCCGACCGGCCGCTTCGTCATCGGCGGCCCGCAAGGCGACTCCGGACTCACCGGCCGAAAAATCATTGTTGATACCTATGGCGGCTGGGGCCGGCACGGCGGTGGCGCCTTCTCCGGCAAGGATCCCTCCAAGGTGGACCGTTCCGCCGCCTACATGTGCCGCTGGGTGGCCAAGAACATCGTCGCCGCCGGCCTCGCCGATCTCGCCGAGTTGCAGGTGGCCTACGCCATTGGTTATCCCGACCCCGTCAGCGTCTATGTAGACACCATGGGCACGGGCAAGGTCTCCGACGAGAAAATCGCCAAGGCCGTCACGAAGGTCTTCGGTTTCAAGCCTGCGGAAATCGTCCGCCAGCTCAACCTGCTCCGACCCATTTACCGCCAGACGACCAACTACGGCCACTTCGGCAAGCATGGCCTGCCCTGGGAACAAACCAACAAGACGGCCGCCCTCCGCGCTGCCCTGAAATAACCTCCGCTCAATTACCATCATGCCCACGACCTCCACCGCGCCGAAGGCGCAAGATTACCACGTCAAAGACATCGGCCTCGCTGATTGGGGCCGCAAGGAAATTTCCGTCGCCGAGCACGAGATGCCGGGTTTGGTTTCCGTCCGAAAGAAATTCGGCCCCGGCAAGCCCCTCAAGGATGTCCGTATCACCGGTTCGCTCCACATGACGATCCAGACCGCGGTCCTCATCGAGACGTTGAAGGAGCTCGGCGCCGATGTGCGCTGGGCCTCCTGCAACATCTTCTCAACCCAGGATCATGCCGCCGCCGCCATCGCCAAGACCGGCACCCCGGTCTTCGCCTGGAAGGGTGAGACGCTCGAGGAATACTGGGACCTGACTCTCCGGGCCATTTCCTTTCCGGGTGGCAAGGGCCCGCAGCTCGTCGTTGACGATGGCGGTGACGTCACCTTGCTCATCCACAAGGGCTGCGAGCTCGAAGAAGGTGGCGATTGGGTCAACACCCCGTCAGGTTCGCACGAGGAGCAGGTCATCAAGAACGTCCTCAAGCGGGTCCACAAGGAGGACCCGTTGCGCTGGACGACCATCGCCAAGGAATGGCGCGGCGTCTCGGAGGAGACCACCACCGGCGTGCACCGGCTCTACCAGATGCTGGAGAAGGG
>JANMTJ010000595.1:0-8723 GCA_031390295.1 Oleiharenicola sp. | reverse complement strand
CCACGTGCGGAAATTCGCCGCCGCGCTCGACATGGACCTGCGCGGACGTTCGGTCGCGATGACAGATTTCTGGGTGAACATCATGCCCGAGCACGCCGCCCACAGCCTGCACCTCCATCCGCTCTCGTTCATCAGCGGCACCTACTATGTCGTCACCCCGCGCGGCTGCCCCGGGTTGAAGTTCGAGGACCCGCGCCTGAGCAAATTCATGGCCGCGCCCCCGAAAACTGCCACCGCCCGGCCGGCCAACCGGACTCACATCACGTATCCAGCCAAGGCCGGCCACGTGCTCCTCTTCGAGAGCTGGCTCCGCCATGAGGTCGCCGCCAACCGCATAAGCGCCGAGCGGATTAGTATCAGTTTCAATTACAATTGGAGCTGAGCACTTTCTCATCAGCATGTCATCCTGAACGCAGTGAGGGATCCATATGTACGCAACGTGTGCCACGCTCGCAGCTGTGGATTGGAGCCCTGTCGCCTTCGGCTCGGTAGCTTCGCTACGCTCAGAATGAAAGGATAAGACCTGGGGACATTATTCAGCCACCCGCTACGCCGCCGAATCCGCCGAGATCCTGGATCTCGTCCGACGGATAGATCAGCAGCCCCTGCCCGCCCCGGCCGAACGAGGCCCGCAACATGGCGCGGGCAACGACGGTGGCCTGGATCGCGCGGTATTTCCGAAACCGTCCGAGCATCAGCGGCTCGGCCAGCCCCATCAGTACCGCCATCACCCGCTCGCCCGGCCGCGGCTGGGCGCGCTGGCCCAGCAGCAGGCTCGGCCGGAAGATCGCCAGGGTCTTGAAATCCAACACCTGCAGCGCCTCCTCCGTCTGGCCCTTTACCCGGTTGTAGAAGAAGCGCGATTCCGCATCGGCTCCCATCGAGGACACCACAAAAAATCTCCCGGCTCCGTGGCGCTGTGCCACCCAGGCCAAGGCCAGCACCGCGATGTGGTCCACGGCGCGGTGGGCCTCGCGCGAGCCGGCCTGCTTGATGGTGGTGCCGAGGCAGCAGAACGCATCGTCGCACCGCAAATCCACGGTCACTTTGTCCAGTGCGCCAAAGTCGGCCACCACCTGCTCCAGCTTCGGGTGCGTGAGATCCAGTTTCCTCCGGCCGAGCGAGACCACGCGGTCGTATTCGGGTGCCGCGAGCAACAGGTCGAGCAGGTTGCGGCCGATCAAACCGCTGGCGCCGGCGATCAGGGCGAGAGACATCCCGGAACCATGACTCCTCCCCGCCGGGCGGCAACGCCACACTCGCGACGGTCCCACATCCGGGAAATCCGGTCAGCCGTTATAAATTTTTCCCCAGCCCGATTGTTGCCTGCGCACGCAACTGGCATCAGGTTATGGCCATGAAAAAGCTGGAGCTGAGCGATGAGGCCTATGCTGCACTGCAACGGCTGGCGGCGGCGAAAAATCTTTCCCCCGCCGAGCTCGTCGCGACCCTCGTGGATGCCACCCGCCCGCCGCTCGCCGGCGACCACCTGTTGTTTTACCTGGCCGGGGCGGAATTCACGCAGCGGACCGATCCGGTCGACCGCTACCTCGCCCTGCTGGCTTGGTGCGCATGCAACTACGCCAGCGATTTCGCCGACTTCATCTCCCATCAGGAAAGCGGCCGGCGTTACCTGGCCTTCAGTCGCGATGAAATCAACGAGGTCCGCAGCCACAATCACGCCCGCCAGATCGACGGGACGCAGTTCTGGGCGGTGATGACCATCGACGACGCCACCCGCCGCCGCTTCGTCCGCCGGCTGCTGGAGTTCATCGGCTGCCACGACGAGACCGTGGCGCATGCCTGCCAGGCCCTCGGCCTGGCGGAGAGCGGGTCCTCCGGCTTCAGGCTGTTAAGCGCCTAACACACCCCGCCCTGCGGGCACCCCTCTCAAGAGGGGATCCAAGCCATGCCGGATCAATTCCCCTCTATCAAGAGGGGTGGCGCGAAGGCGCCGGGGTGTGTTTAGGGTTGTCGGAATTTCAGCCGCCCGCTCAACTGCCCCCGTGAGCGAGCCCATTCCTCCCCCCGAGTCGAAACGCCGCGACTTCCGGAATTTCATCTCGTCGGTGCGTTATGCGCTCGACGGATTCTGGGCGGCGTTGAGACACGAGCCGTCGTTCCGGGAGGATTTGATCTTCGTCGCGATCCTCACCCCGTTTGCCATCATCCTGCCGGTCAACGCCGTCTCCACGGCCGTGATGATCTTTTCCCTCTTCCTGATCGTCATCGCCGAGCTGCTGAACTCCGCGGTGGAGTGGACCATCGACGACATCTCGCTGGAGAAACGCCTGTTCGCCAAGCGCGCCAAGGACATGGGTAGTGCGGCCGTCTTCATCGCCTACGTCAACTGCATCGTGGTGTGGGGCATCATTCTTTTCTCCAACTGGGGCCGCATCTCCACCCTGGAATTCCTGAAGTGGCCACCGCCGTTCCTCCCATGATACGTCTGCTGATGCTGCTGGCCGCGGCCCTGGCCCCGCTCGCCGCCCGCGAGCCCGTGCTGGGTGGTCCCTGCGAAGGCTGCGAGGCCGTCTTCGCGGGCCTGCCCGCCCGCCCCGCCACCTCGGCCCGGATCGCCCCGCCGGACGAGCCGGGCGAACCCCTCATCATCGAGGGGCGGGTGACCGACACGGCGGGGCAGCCCGCTGCGGGCATCGTGATATACGCCTACCATACCGATCACACCGGCCGGTATCCGCCGGCGCCCGGCTTGAGCGATGACGCCCGGCGGCACGGGAGACTGCGGGGCTGGGTCGCGACCGATGAACAGGGCCTCTACCGCTTCACCACCATCCGACCCGGCGCCTATCCCGGCTACGACTTCGCCGCCCACGTGCACCTGCATGTGCTCGAACCGGGCCGGGGCACCTACGTGATCGACGACCTGCATTTTGATGACGATGCCCTGCTCACCCCCGCCCAGCGACGCCAATTGCGCGACCGCGGCGGCTCCGGCATCGGGCACCCGACCCGGGACGGGGAAGGAACGTGGCGCGTCCGCCGTGACATCCGGCTGGGGCTTAACATCCCCGGCTATCCGCGCTGAACGGGCGGACTCACCGCATCCGGCCGAAGAAAAAGGCCGCCAGCCCGATCATCGCCAGGTTCGGCATCACGGCCGCCCAGACGGGCTCAATGAGGCCGTTGCCGCCCAGCATGGTCGCCAGCGTGGTGAGGATGTAATAGGTGAAGAACAGGCCGATTGACTTCGAGACCCCGACGGCCGGGCTGACCCGGACGCCCGACACGGCGAAAGGAATCGCGATGGCGATGATGATGAGCGGTCCGAGTGTGTTCGCGATCAGGCTGTAGTAACGCACTTCATAGCGGGTCAGCTTGGGATTGTTCTCGGCGGAGAAGTAGTCGGTGATGCGCTGCAGCTCGTAGAAGGACAGATCGCCCGGTCTCCGGTCGATGAGCAGCATCAGGGCCGGATCTTCGCTGAAATGCGGGACGTTCTTCTCGGTGAAACTGACGGTGCGCATGATCTCGCCCAATTCGGGGTCGAACCAGATCTCGCGACCATCCCAGAAGGTCCATGAACGGTGGACCGCATCGTAGACCCCCTCGCGGGCCATGATGCGCGTCTTTTCCCGCCGCTGCTTGTCCAATTCGGAGACCGTGACACCATAAGCCTTCTGGGCAAAGCGGCTGTAGCGGTTGATGTACCACATGCGGTTCTGTGGCTGGTTGTCGAAAGCCACGCCCGAGACCAGGCCCAGCGTGACCCCGCCCGACTGCCGGGCCTCGGCGTTGAACTCGAAGCTCTCCAGCAGGCTCCGCGACGTCTCGACCGACCAGGGCACCACCTTGGCATTGAGCAGCAGGGACACGCCGCAGAGCACCACGCCGGCCAACCAGAGGGACCGGGTCGTGGCGAAGATGTTCAGCCCGGCCGAGCGCACGGCCGTGAGCTCGTTGTTCCGGTGCAGTTTGCTGAGCACGAAAAGCAGCGAGAGCAGCATCGACAGGGGCAGCACCACCGACAGGTAGCTGGGCATCAGCGCGGTGTAATACTGGAGGATTTCCCCCGCCCCCACGCCGATCTGGATGAGATCACGCAGGTTGTCGTAGAGCGCGGTCATGAGCAGCAGGCCCGTCGTGGCCGCGATCAGCAGCCCGAGCATTTTCAGCCATTCGCTCAACAGGTATCGGTCGAAGAGGTTCAATTGCCGGTTGAGACAACCGATCAGCCCGTCGGTGGCAAAGCTCAATCTCCAGGCCCGGGGGGAACAAGACCTGCCTATAGCTCCTCTCACCTGACAGCAGATGCGGGTTGAAAGACCCGCCGGGCTGCTTATTGGTCACCCCCTCGCCCTCCCACGCCATGCCCAATCATTTCCTGATCCAGCTGTCCCGGTTCGCCCTCGGGGCCGGCCTCCTGAGTTCCAGCTTCGCCGCCCCGGCGGCCATCAAGATCGGCGAATTCGCCTCGCTCACCGGCAAGGAGGCCACTTATGGCCAGACGGTGCACAAGGGCACGCTCTTCGCCATCGAGGAGGCCAATGCCGCCGGTGGTGTGCTGGGCCGGCCGCTTGAGCTCGTCACCGAGGACGACCAGTCGAAGGCCGGCGAGGCCGCCACGGTCGTCAAGAAACTTATCTCCCGCGACAAGGTCATCGCGGTCCTGGGCGAGCTCACCTCCGGCCGCACCCTTGAGGCCGCGCCGATCTGCCAGAACGCGAAGATCCCGCTCATCTCACCCGGGGCCACGGCGGTCGAGGTCACCGCCAAGGGCAATTACATCTTCCGGGTCTGCTTCATCGACCCCTTCCAGGGCACCGTGATGGCCAAGTTCGCCTACGATTCGCTCAAACTCCGCCGCGTGGCTGTGCTCTCCTCCGTGTCCTCCGCGCAAAGTGTCGGCCTCGCCAAATATTTCCGCGAACGCTTCACCGCGGCCGGCGGCACCGTCGTGCTCGAGCAGAAATACGGCGAGGGCGACAAGGATTTCCGCGCCCAGCTCACTGCCATCAAGGCGGCCGGCGTCGAGGGCGTCTTCGTCCCCGGCTACTACACCGAGGCCGCGCTCATCTCCAAACAAGCCCGCGACCTCGGGCTCACGCTGCCCCTCCTCGGCGTGGACGGCTGGGAATCATCCGAGCTCATCTCGATCGGCGGGGCCGCCGTCGAAGGCGCCTATTTCTCCACCCACTACTCGCCGGAGAACCAGTCGCCGGCCGTCGTCGCCTTCAACACCCGCTACCGCCAGCGCTGGGGCGAGGAATCCAACGCCCTCTCCGCCCTCGCCTACGATTCCGCGATGGTGTTGATCGACGCCCTCCGTCGCGCGGGCACCACCGACGGCGCGAAGCTCCGCGACGCCCTCGCCGCCACCAAGGATTTCGCCGGGGCCACCGGCCTGATCACCTTCGATGCCCAGCGCAATCCCACCAAGTCCGCGGTCGTGCTGACGGTGAAGCAGGGCCGGTTCGCCTTCGTCCAGGACGTCCACCCCTGATCCCCTCGCCCCGCTCCTTTCCATGAAAACCCCCGCCCTTCTCTTCATCTGCCTCGGGTCGCTGCTACTCGCATCCTGCGCCAAGAAAAGCGATACGATCAAAATCGGTGAATACGCCTCGCTGACCGGAAAGGAGGCCGGCTTTGGCCAGACCTCACATCACGGCATCGTCCTCGCCCTCGAGGAAATCAACGCCGCCGGCGGCGTCCTCGGCAAGAAGCTCGAACTGTTTCACGAGGACAACCAGACCAAGTCTGGCGAGTCGGCCACGGCCGTCAAAAAGCTCATCTCCCGTGAGCGGGTCGTCGCCCTCATCGGCGAAGTCTCCTCCGGCCGCTCGCTGGAAGCCGCCCCGATCGCCCAGGCGGCGGGCATCCCGATGATCGCCCCCGCCGCCACCAACCCCAAGGTCACCGAGACCGGCAACTACATCTTCCGGGTCTGCTTCATCGATCCCTTCCAGGGCACGGTGATGGCCAAGTTCGCCAGGGATGATTTGAAGGCCAGGAAAGTGGCGGTCCTCTCGAGCGTCTCCAATGCGTACAGCCTCGGTCTCGCCAGGTTCTTCAAGGAAACCTTCACCGCCAGCGGCGGCGAGATCGCCACCGAGAAGAACTTCTCCGAAGGGGACAAGGATTTCCGCGCCCAGCTCACCGCCGTCAAGGCCGCCGGCGCCGACGCCGTTTTCGTTCCCGGCTACTATACCGAGTCCGCCCTCATTGTCCGCCAGGCCCGCGACCTCGGTCTCACGATGCCGTTCTTCGGCGGTGACGGCTGGGAGGATGAACAGCTCCTCAAGATCGGCGGCGAGGCGCTCAACGGCTGCTACTATTCCACCCATTTCTCCGCGGAAAACACCGACCCGGTCGTTGCGCAGTTCACCGCCAAATACAAGGCCCGGTGGGACGGCGAGGTGCCCGGTGCGTTCTCCGCCCTCGGCTATGATGCCGTCTATGTACTCGCCGACGCGATCAAGCGCGCCGGCACCACCGACGGCCCCAAGCTCCGCGATGCCCTCGCCACGACCAAGGACTATCCGGGCGTGAGCGGCGTGACCACCATCGACAAGGATCGCAACGCCTCCAAGGCCGCCACCATCATCGCGCTCAAGGACGGCAAGGCGAAATTCCACAAGACCGTTTCCCCATGATCCGACTTCGCCGTTTCGCCGGCATCATCGGGTGCGTCGCCGGCCTGCTGACTGCCGCCCGCGCCGACGATGACCCGATCAAGATCGGCCAATACGGCGCGTTCACCGGCAAGGAGGCCGCCTTCGGGGTCTCCGCCCGCAAGGGTGTCATCCTCGCCTTCGAGGAAGCGAACGCCGCCGGCGGCGTGCTCGGGCGCAAACTCGAACTGGTCACCGAGGACAACCAGTCCAAGGCGGGGGAATCCGCGACCATCGCGAAGAAATTCGTCTCCCGCGACCGGGTGGTGGCCGTCCTCGGCGGCAACCCCTCCACCAACTCGCTCGAGGCCGCGCCCATCCTCCAGAACGCGCGGATCCCGATGATCGCCATCTCGTCGACCAATCCGCGTGTCACCGAAATGGGCAGCTATATCTTTCGCGTCTGCTTCATCGATCCCTTCCAGGGCGCCGTGCTGGCCAAGTTCGCGCGCGACACACTGCATGCCTCGCGCGCCGGCCTCCTCTCCTCCGCCAACAATCCCTACAGCGTCGGCATCTCGAGGGTCTTCCGGGAGAAGTTCACCGCGGCCGGCGGCGTGGTCGTGGCCGAGCAGAAGCACAGCGAGGGGGACAAGGACTTCCGCGCCCAGCTTACCGCCCTGAAAAACGCCGGCGTCGACGTCATCTTCCACTCCAGCAACTACACCGAGGGGGCGCTCATCTGCATCCAGGCCCGGCAGCTCGGCTTTACCGGCCCCCTCTTTGGCGGTGATGCCTGGGAGGCCCCGCAGCTCATCGAGATCGGCGGCGCGGCCGTCGAGGGCACTTATTACTCCACCCACGCCTCGCCCGACTCCACCGCGCCCGAGGTGCGAAACTTCGTCCGGAAATACCGCGCCCACTGGAATGGCGAGACCCCGGACAGCATCGCCGCGCTCGGTTACGACGCCGCCCAGCTGCTCTTTGACGCGCTCAAGCGGGCCGGCACCACCGACAGTGTGAAACTGCGCGACGCTATCGCCGGCACCAGGGATTTTCCGGGCGTCACGGGAAACATAACCATCGACGCCCAACGCAACGCCACCAAGTCCGCCGTCATTCTCACGGTCAAAAACGGCCGCTTCGAATACGTCGAGACCATCGCGCCCTGAGGGTGGGCGCAGCGCTACCAGTTGAGGGTTGATGGATTCCTGCAGGAATTGATTCATCCGTTTTATCCGCGGAATCCGTGGTTAAATGCTTGGAACAGGCGCGTCCGCTCTCTCAACTCTCAGCCCTCAACTTTCAACTCCCCCGAGTGTCCGAATTTCTCCAGCAACTCCTCAACGGCCTGTCCCTCGGGGCCATCTACGCGCTCATCGCGCTCGGTTACACGATGGTCTATGGCGTCCTGCGCTTCATCAACTTCGCGCACTCCGACGTCTTCATGGTGGGGGCCTTCATCGGCTATTACATCGGGCGGCATGTGCCGCAGAATACGGTCTGGGGCGGCCTCATTGTCCTGTTCGCCGCCATGATCGGCTGCGCCCTGCTCGGCATGCTGATTGAGCGCCTCGCCTACCGGCCGCTGCGCAGCGGCGCCACCCTCAACGTCCTCATCACCGCCATCGGCGTCTCGCTGCTCCTGGAGTATTCCGGGCAGGTGTTCTTCGGCGCCACGCCGCGTACCTTCCCGTCGGTGTTTCCTTCCACCAATTTCGCCTTGGGTGATTTGGTCATCTCATCGAACCAGGTGGTGGTGATCGTGGTCACCGCCCTGCTCATGATCGGGCTGCAGCTCATTGTTTATCGGACCAAGATCGGCACGGCGATGCGCGCCGTCTCGCTCAATCCCAAGGCCGCTCAGCTCGTGGGCGTCAACAACGACGTCGTGATCTCCTTCACCTTCGGGCTCGGCTCCGCCCTTGCCGGGGCCGGCGGCATTCTCTACGCGCTCAATTATCCCTCGATCGATCCGCTCATGGGGGTGATGCCCGGCCTCAAGGCCTTTGTCGCCGCCGTCCTGGGCGGCATCGGCAACATCCCCGGCGCCGCCCTCGGCGGCCTGCTGCTGGGCACGATCGAGACCTTCGTGAACGGCAGCCAGTGGTCCACCTACAAGGACGCCATCGCCTTCGCCATCCTCATCAT
>JANMTJ010000167.1:0-3246 GCA_031390295.1 Oleiharenicola sp. | reverse complement strand
GTGAAAGCGAGCCGACCAAGTACTGGCTGTCCACGCTCGGCGCTGACATGCTGATCGATCAATTGGTCGATATCGCCAAGCTGCGCTGGCGGATCGAGCGGGACTATCAGGACCTCAAGCAGGAACTGGGGCTGGGCCACTACGAAGGCCGGGGCTGGCGAGGCTTCCATCACCATGCCAGCCTCTGCATCGCCGCCTACGGCTTGCTGATCTCCCTGCGGGAGACGATTCCCCCCTCAACTCCATCTCAGGCCCAAGGCCGCCCGGAACCTGGCTTACCCCGAAGTCATCGACCCCGCGGAACCCCCGATCCGACCCGAACGACACATCCCCAACTCGATCGCGACCCTCCGACGACGGCTGACGGTCGCCCTCGCAAAACGTCTTCAACGATGTCCATGCTGCGCCAGGTCCATGGCTCATATCAAACAATCGCGCAATTTATGACGCAGTAAGACTAGGAGCCCGTCCGAGTAATCCTCTGGACGGGGTGGCTTCGGGGTGATTCACTTGCCTCATGGCCAAAGTGTTTCGCTCTTGGGATGTCGATCAGGGATGGCTTCTGCCGCCCTCGCTGCATGAGTTCGTGCCGCCCGGTCACATGGCGCATTTCGTCCGTGACACGGTGCGCGAAGGGCTCGACCTCTCGGCTATTATCGACAGCTACACCGAGGAGCGGGGCTATCCGCCCTACCATGCCGGCATGATGGTGGCCCTGCTTCTCTACGGCTACAGCCGTGGCCTATACTCTTCGCGTCAGCTCGCCCGCGCCTGCGAGGAGCGGGTCGACGTCATGGCGGTGACCGGCCTGAACCGGCCGGACTTCCGGACCATCGCCGACTTCCGCAAGCGCCACCTCGTGGCCCTATCGGACCTGTTCGTGCAGGTGCTGCGTCTGTGCCGGGCAGCCGGTCTGGTCCAGTTCGCCCATGTGGCGGTGGACGGGACCAAACTGAAGGCGAACGCCTCGCGCCACAAGGCCATGAGCTACGGGCGGATGAAGACGACGGAGCCTGCGTTGGCCGCCGAGGTCGCACAATGGCTGGATCAGGCGCGCGACATCGACGCGAGCGAGGATCAGGTTCATGGCGCGGACCGAGGTGGGGACGAGACGCCGGACTGGATGGCCGACAAACAGCGTCGGCTGGAGAGGATCCGAGCTGCCAGGGAAGCGCTGGAGGCAGAGGCTGCCGAACCGCCGGATCCGCAGGACGAGAGCGGACCAGGCGCATCGTCGGGCATGCGTTGGCAGGGCCGGGCGTTGCGGAGCGAGGACGGGGGGCCGCCCGACCGGGCGCAGCGCAACTTCACCGACCAGGACAGCCGCATCCTGCCCACGCGCGACGGGTTCGTGCAGGGCTACAATGGCCAGATCGCAGTCGATGCCGCCCATCAGATCATCGTGGCCCACCGGTTGGTGACCAACGCCTCCGACGCCCGCGCCCTCGTGCCGCTCATCGACGATGTCCGCGTCCATCTTGGGCGCAAGCCGCGTGAGGTCTCGGGCGACGCGGGCTTTGCCAACGAGGTGAACCTGGCCGCGTTGAAGAAGCGAGGGATTGCTGGCTACCTCGCCCCAGGCCGTGCGCGCCACGGCGAGGGGAACGCGGCCGGGCGCCGTAGACTGACGAAGATGCCCTTGATGAGCGCTATGGCCGCACGGCTGAAGCGGGCTGGCCGCAGGAGCCGATACCGCCTCAGGAAGCAGGTGGTCGAGCCGGTGTTCGGGCAGATCAAGCAAGCCAGAGGCTTCCGGCAGTTGCTCCTGCGCGGTCTCGATCAGGTCCGAGGCGAATGGGCCATGATCTGTACCGCTCACAACCTCCTGAAGCTTGCAAAAGCCTCAAGATGAGGACCGGGCGCCGCAATCTCGCGCCCAGCCTTCCCGTCATAATCGCCCCAAAATCGTTACTCGGACGGGCTCCTAGTGGATCGAATCTAACGCTTGGTGCCCTCTCCTTACGGCGGCGATGATGCGGTCTGGGTCTGCGGTCCAGGTGAATGGCTTGGGGTCGGCATTGGTCTCGGCGACGAAGCGATTGATGGCAGCCTGCAGTTCGACGACGGAACAGAAGACGCCACGTTTGAGGCGACGTCGGCTGAGCTTGGCGAAGAACCCCTCCACCGCGTTCAGCCATGAGGCGCTGGTAGGGGTGAAGTGGAAGACGAAACGCGGATGGCGCGCGAGCCAGGCGCGGACCTTGGGATGCTTATGGGCGGCGTAGTTGTCGAGGATGGCGTGAACCATCTTGCCGGCCGGAACCTCGGCCTCGATGGTGTTCAGGAAGCGGATGAGTTCCTGATGGCGATGGCGCTGCATGTTGCGGCCGATGACAGTGCCGTCGAGGACATTCAGCGCGGCAAACAGGGTCGTGGTGCCGTGTCGCTTGTAATCGTGCGTCATGGTGCCGAGCCGGCCCTTCTTCAGCGGCAGCCCCGGCTGAGTGCGGTCGAGCGCCTGGATCTGGGATTTTTCGTCGACCGACAGGACGATGGCGTGAGCGGGCGGATCGACATAGAGCCCCACCACGTCGCGCAACTTGGCGACGAACTTGGGATCGTTGGAGAGCTTGAACTGGCGGTATCGATGCGGTTGCAGGCCATGCGCCTTCCAGATGCGGCGGACGGCGCTGGCGCTGATACCGCCGGCTTGTGCCATCACGTCGGCCGTCCAGTGGGTCGTCTCGCCTGGCGGGTCGGTCAAGGTGAGTGCCACCACGCGTTCGACCACCTCCGGGCCAAGCCGGGGGATGCGCGAAGGGCGCGTCTTGTCATGCAGGAGCCCGTCGACGCCCTCTTGCATGAACCGCTCCTGCCAGCGCCAGACGCAGGTCTTGGCCTTGCTGGTGCGGCGCATGATCTCGTTGGTGCCAACCCCGTCCGCGCTCAGCAAGACGATGGCCGCTCGCCAAGTGTGCTTCTGGGCCGCGTTGCGGTCCCTGGTGATCGCTTCAAGCCGGCGACGGTCCGCCGCCGTGAGGGTGAAGGCTATTCCGGTGCGCATGCAAAAGACTCGCATGCGCACCGATCAAAGGGAATCCCAACTGAGACTCTTATGTCAGGCGGAGTCCACTAGACGCATTGCAGACATTTGATTTCCCCCCAGACAGTTGCAACAACTGTTACCGCCACAATAGAGCGCATGACCACGCTTGGCTTGTCAACCGAGTGCCAGGCTGGCGTGGCGACTATGACAGATGTGGAGCTTTCTATTCTTGAGGAAGCTCGAAGACCTGGCCGGGATAG
>JANMTJ010000475.1:0-8656 GCA_031390295.1 Oleiharenicola sp. | reverse complement strand
TCAGGTGATCCCAGTTTACCATTGGGCGGGGTGAAACTGACCGATGGCGCTGGTGGAATTACTTATGTCAGTAATGGCGCTATCCTCCCCTATGCCGCGCCGACCTCCTACCGCTGGGCTACGTTCCAGACTTATGCCCAGACTACGGGTTGGCCGCAGGGCAACTCAGCGTTTTTCTTCGGTGGAGTCCTTCCTTCTACATGGACGGACGGGAACGGCACGGCAAACATGATGACGAGTGACAAAAATCTATTGCGGGCCCTTTTCACTCAAAAAGGCTACCCGGGAAAAAATGCCGCTGTGATGAACGATGTGTGCCTTCAGATTTCCAGCACTACCGGAAAAATGGTGTTGGTGCTTTTTCGCATCAAAAACTCGACAGCCTCCACGATAAATTGGCCAATGTCGTATATCGGTACAGCATATACCGGTTGGAGTGAAATGACGAGTGTCGCCTTGAATGGACAAAATGTTTACCAATCCGGAAACGATACGAGTATCACACTCAATCTCCCGATTCCGGCCGGAAGAACCAGCACCGTCATTGTTGTGGCTGGGTCTAGCGTTCCAGTCAGCTATGGTTCCAATGTTCATGAACGCGCTTGCAGACTCTTATTTACTAACGACAGCCTCGGTCTGCCCGCTGGACTAAGCTTTGTTGACGACCTCGACACCGCGACAGGCGGATGGGAGAATTGACTTCTCGCGTGATACCTCTGGCGGACCTGAAATTCCGACATTATACATAGCCAGCGGTCCGACAGCATTAGCAATCTGATCACCTCAGCCCCGCCCGAAAGGCGGGGCTTTTATTTATAAACGAACGTGCAAACGGTCCCAGTTACCCTCTGAGATGCAAAAACCCGCTAGGGTCCACCAGCCTTCGCCGCAGAGTAACGGAGGAGGATAGGCTGCCGTCCGTAGGCTTGGCGGAGGACGGCTTATCACAAGGTCGCGAATATGGCTACGGCTGACAGGCCAATTTTCTTTCCGAAGTGGAAAAAATGCCCACTGAAGCCTTGGCGAAGGTGGGCAGTACATGATCGTTAGCGGCCTCGGCTTCCCACGGAATAAGGACGCAAGGACCCGTTTTGCCTTGTGTATTCAAAATGATTTTTACAATCAGGTATCATGAAAACAAACGTCACCCGGATATTTGCGTTTCTCGTCGTCAGTTTGTTACTGGCGGCTCCGGTCCAAGCGGGCACTCCCGGTACCAACGGCAAAGCTGCGCCTGGCACTCATGGCAATGGCTTTGTGAACGGCATCTTAGCCCACGCCTACAACGTCGTGCCTGATATGATCAAGGATCTGTTCATACCGCCCCCACCGCCACCTCCGCCACCCGAGGACCCACCGCCGCCGCCGCCACCGATCTGACGAAGTTTAAGAGTCAGTCATTGGGTGGCCGCCACCCAGCTGGATTGTCCGCCTCGCTCCCAACGGAGTGGGGCGTTTTGCTTCCTGGACCGGGCAATTTGCTTACAGTGGCAAGAGAGGAAAGCCGGCCGTACCGCCGTGGGAAACTGTCTCGCCCGGCGGGTCGTTTCGTGGGTCCAGACACGAAGAAGCCGCTCACCCCTGAGCGGCTTCTTGAATAACTAAGAAAACACTAACACACCAATTTTGAACCTAACGCATGATAGATGCATCAGGTGCCGTTACGTTCAAAGAAAGTCATTTTCCCCGGGATAGGGGCACCTCGGGTGCTCCCCGGGCTAAACAGAACAGGAGGATGACGGCTTAATTCGACCCGTGCTCAATGAGCGGCGGTGGCTCGACCCCCGCGGGCTTCGCCTCGGCCACCCGTCGCGCCATTTCCGCCCAATAGGCCGCCTCCTGCTCACGCCGAAGCAGCAAACGATATTCGTTCCCGCCCACCATGAAAATGAACATGAAGAGCGCGCCGAGCATCCACCAGTGGAAAAAATAGATGGCGATGAAGGCGAACAACGGGGCCAGGACGCGGCTGATGGTCACGGCCCACCAAGTGGCGCGGAGGTACGGCAGCCAGATGGCCAGGATCGATCGGAGGATGCGCCCGCCATCCATGGGGTAGACCGGCAGCAGGTTGAACGTACCCATGACCAAGTTGGCCCACCACAGCTGCGTGATGAGTTCCGCCGTGGAGAAGTCATCTATCGAGGCGCCTTGGAACAGGTAGCTCCAAACCGCCGGCAACAGCAGCACCGCCAGGGCGAAATTAACCGCCGGGCCAGCGATAGTGATGAGGAATTCCGCCGACGGCTTGCGCGGGATGTGGTCAAATTCCGCCATTCCGCCGATGGGCAGTAAGAGGATGCGCGGCACCTGGACTCCGTAACGCCGGGCCGTTAGCGAATGTCCCAGTTCGTGCAGCACCACGCAGATAAAGAAGAGCACCGTCAGGAGCACGCGCCACATTGCGCCAACGGGTCCGCCGGTCACCCAGCCTTCATGGCCGGCATAGACCAAAAGAAGAAAAAAGGTCCCGTGAACCGCCAGTTGGATGCCGAAGATGCGAAACAAGTTAATTGACCAGCCAAGCATGGGCGGTAAGTAGAACTCTCTTTGGCCAAACTGCTATTCATTTCACCCACCTGATCCATGGTCGATGTCCCTACAGTTCCTCGCATCCTGGTCATCGATGATGACAAGGAGGTGAGATATTCCCTCAACCGGGTGCTCACATCCCAGCACTACCTGGTGGAGGAGTCGGCCAGCGGGGAGGAGGGCGTGATCGCGGTCAGGAAGCAGGCCCCCGACGTCGTCCTGCTCGACAACCGCATGACCGGGATGTCCGGCATCGAGACCCTCCAGCACATCCGCGCGGCCAACCCGAAGCAGCTGGTCATCTTCATGACCGCGTTCGGCACGGCCCAGACCGCCATCGAGGCGATGAAGTTCGGCGCCTACGACTACGTGGTGAAGCCCTTCGACCCGCCCAAGCTCCTGGCGCTGGTCGAAAGCGCGCTGCGCACGCAGGCGGACAGCAAGTCAGCCGCCGGGTACAAGCCGGTCATCAACACCGACGAGCACAAGGAGGGCATCGTCGGCGCCTCCCAGGCCATGCAGACCGTCTTCAAGGTGATCGGTCAGTTCGCCGCGAGCGATGCGTCGGTCATGATCACGGGCGAAAGCGGCACCGGCAAGGAGCTGGTCGCCCGCAGCCTGCACCGCCACAGCCACCGCGCGGCGAAGCCCTTTGTCGCCGTCAACTGCGCCGCGATTCCGGAAAACCTGATCGAGAGCGAGCTCTTCGGCCACGAGCGCGGCTCGTTCACCGGAGCCACGGCCCAGCGCCTGGGCAAGTTCGAGCAGTGCGACGGCGGCACGATCTTTCTCGACGAGATCGGGGACATGACGCCCACCACGCAGACAAAAATCCTGCGCGTGCTGCAGGAGGGCGACATCCAGCGTGTCGGTGGCGTGGAGACCATCAAGGTCAGCGTCCGGGTGATCGCCGCCACCAACAAGGATCTGGAGGTGCTGGTGCGCGAGAAAAAGTTCCGCGAGGACCTCTACTACCGGCTCAACGTCGTGCGCGTGAAACTGCCGCCACTGCGCGAGCGCGTGGAGGACGTACCCCAGATCGTGGACTTTTTCGTGCAGAACCTGGCCAAGGCCAAGAAGGTGAAGGCCCGCAAGGTCTCGCCCGAGGCACTGGCGTTGTTCTCCACCTATGGCTGGCCGGGCAATGTGCGCGAGCTGGAGAACGTCGTCTATCGCAGCGCCGTCGCGGCGACCGGCGACACGATTCTGCCCAAGGATCTACCCGACGAAGTCCGCGAGCCCGAGGCCATGGCCCAGAGCGGCGAATCACTGGAAGGCCTCTACGACCGGCTGGCCAAGACGCTCCGCGCCCAGCATCCGGGCGAGGAGCTGACCGCCTTGTCTGCGGCCATGGAGTCGCGTCTGCCCGAGGCCGTACCGAAAAAACGGGCGAAGAAGTAGGGCCAGTCTCCGACCGGCCATGCTGGAGGGCCCGTGTCCCTGCGGGCTGAAGCCATGATCGGCGACGCAGGGTCGTGCGCTTTTTGAGCCGCTCGGTTCGGCCCGGTCAAAGACCGGTCCTACTTGCGATCCCCGTATCCCTTGGGCTTTGTCTGATGCCAACGCCAGGCGGTGGCGACGATGGGCTCGATGGTCTGGAACTTGGGCGTCCAGTTGAGCTCGTGCCGGGCCTTGGTGGCGTCGGCGTAGAGGGCGGGCGGATCACCGGCGCGGCGCGGCGCGCCGTTGGCCGGGACTTTCAGGCCGGAGACTTTCTCGACCGCCTTGATCACTTCGAGGACGGAGGTCGGTGTGCCCGTGCCGAGATTGTAGAAGTGCTGCGCCCCGGCGACCTTGAGTTTGTCGAAGACGGCAATGTGGGCGCGGCTGAGGTCGTCGACATGCACATAGTCCCGCAGGCAGGTGCCGTCCGGGGTGGGGTAGTCGTTGCCGAAGATCTGCAGGGCGGGGCGCAGACCCTGCGCGGCACCGATGGCCAGTGGGATGAGGTGCGATTCCGGTTCGTGGTCCTCGCCGATGGAACCATCCTCGGCGGCGCCAGCGGCGTTGAAATACCGGAAGGAGGCGAAACTGAGGCCCGTGGCCGGGGCGAGCGCCCGCAGCATGTTCTCCACGTCCAGCTTGGTCTGGCCGTAGGGGTTGATCGGCTTCTGGGGTGAATCCTCGGTGATCGGCATTTTTTCCGGAACGCCAAAGGTCGCGCAAGTGGAGGAGAAAACGAATTTCTTCACGCCGTGCTGCAGCATGGCCTCGAGCAGGGTGAGGGTGGCGGCGAAATTATTCCGATAATATTTCAGCGGCAAAACGACTGACTCGCCCACATAGGCGAAGGCGGCGAAGTGCATGACAATCTCGGGTTTCTCGGCCGCAAGGATGCGATCAACGGCCGTCGCATCGGACAGGTCGGCGTCATGGAAGCAGACCGTCGCCGGGACGGCCGCCCGGTGACCGTAGACGAGGTTGTCCAGCACCACAGGTTCATGGCCCGCCGCCATGAGCTGGCGGACGCAATGGCTGCCAATGTAACCGGCTCCACCGGCGACGAGAACTTTCATGGGGAGAGAGTTATTGATTTTAACTTTCCAATGGCTAGGCAAATCTCTTCCCGCAGCCCAACCATTCCTTTAATGAAGCAAACCCGCATCGTCATCACCGGCATCGGTCTCACCGCCCCCAACGGGAACAACCTGGCCGGGTTCCGCCACAGCCTGCTGCACGGGGTTTCGGGCATCACCATGACCGAGGTGCGTTACATGGGCCAGTGGCCGGCCGGCTTGTGCAAGTTCGACCCCCTGAAATACCAAAAAAAGAAGGATGTGCGGATCGGCACCCGGGCCGGCAGCATCAGCATCTACTGCGCCCGCGAGGCCCTCGCGGATTCCGGCATCAATTTTGAATCCCGCGACAAGAGCCGGGTCGGCGTCTATCTCGGCATCACCGAGCACGGCAACGTCGAGACCGAGAACGAGGTCTACAACATCTCGAAATTCAATTACGACACGAAGTTCTGGACGCACCACCACAACCCCCGGACGGTGGCCAACAGCCCGGCCGGCGAGGTCTCGCTCAACCTTGGCAGCACCGGACCAGCCTACACAATCGGTGCGGCCTGCGCAGCGGGCAACATGGGTCTGATCCACGCCGCCCAGATGCTACGGCTTGGAGAGGTTGATCTGGCCATTGCCGGCGGCGTCAGTGAAAGCCCGCAGACCTTCGGCATCTTCGCCGGGTTCAAGAGCCAGAATGCCCTGGCCAGTCACGTTGATCCAACGAAGGCCAGCCGGCCCTTCGACAAGGCCCGCAATGGCATCGTGATCTCCGAGGGCGGCTGCATCTATACGATCGAGCGGCTGGAGGATGCGCAGGCGCGGGGTGCGAAAATCTACGGCGAGATCGCCGGATACTGCGTCAACTCCGATGCGACGGATTACGTGCTGCCCAATCCGGAGCGCCAGGCCCAGTGCGTCGAGAAGGCCCTGATCAATGCCGGCATGACCGTGGACGACATCGACATTGTCAACACCCACGCCACCTCGACCCCACAGGGCGACATTCAGGAATGCGAGGCCATCCGGGCGGTATTCAGCAAGCGCAGGGAACCGGCTGCGATCAACAACACCAAGAGTTTCATCGGTCATGCCATGGGCGCGGCGGGCGCGCTCGAGCTCGCGGGCAACCTCCCCAGCTTCGACGACCTCATTGTGCATCCAACCATTAACGTGGATGAACTTGACCCCCAGTGTGATATCCCGGGTCTCGTCATCAACCAGCCCCGCGCCGTTAAACGGGTTGACGCAATCCTTAATAATTCCTTTGGTATGCTTGGAATTAACTCCACGCTCATCATCAAGCGTTTCCGCGCCTGACCCTCCCTTTCACCACCATGACCAAAGACCAATGCCGCAAGCTGGTTATCGACTTCATTTCCGACATCGCACCTGATGAGGATCTCAGCGCCGTGAAGCCCGAAGTGCGCCTGCGCGACCAGCTGCAGCTCGATTCGATGGACTTTCTCGACATCGTCATGGAGCTCCGCAAGCGCCATGGCATCGAGGTACCCGAGGCCGACTACACGCAGCTCGCCTCACTGGACAGCTGTGCCGACTACCTGACCCCGAAATTCCAGGCCAAAGCCTGAGTTGATCTCGGCAACCGCGTTGGTGTAGGGCGGGGTCTCCGAACCCCGCCTTTTTTGTTGATGAAAGACTCCCATTACGACGCAGCCATCATCGGCGCCGGCATGTCCGGCCTGGCCGCCGGCATCCGGCTCGCCCATTTCGGCAAGAAGGTCTGCATCTTCGAGCGCCACAACGCCCCGGGCGGCCTGAACAGCTTCTACAGCATCGCCGGGCGGAAATTCGACGTCGGCCTGCACGCCATGACCAATTACGTGCCACCGGGCGTCAAAGGCACCCCCTTGGGCAAGCTGCTGCGGCAGCTGCGGATTGACCGGGAGGAGTTCGCCCTTTGCCCGCAAAAGCGCTCGCGCATCGCGTTCCGCGACTGTGACCTCAAATTCACGAACGACTTCGCTGTGCTCGACGCCGAGGTGGTCGCCCGTTTCCCCGCCCAAGCGGACGGCTGGCGCTCCCTCGTGCAGCTGGTCCGCACCTATGACGACGTTTCACTCGAGGCCCAGCCGGTCTCGGCCCGGGAGGTTGTGGCCCGGCATCTCACCGACCCGCTGCTGACCGACATGATCTTCTGCCCGGTGATGTACTACGGCAGCGCGCAGGAGCGGGACATGGAGTTCGGCCAGTTCGTCATCATGTTCAAGGCCCTCTATCTCGAAGGTTTCGCCCGGCCGCTCGACGGCGTGCGTGTGATCATCCGCGTCCTGCTGGAAAAGTTCCGGCAGGCGGGTGGGGAACGGCGCATGAAGTGCGGCGTGAGGGGCATCATCGAAGAGCAGGGCAGGGCGGCCCGGCTGTTGCTGGATGACGGCACTGAGGTCACGTCCGACCATGTCATCTCCTCCGTGGGCTACCCCGAGACCATGTCGCTGTGCCAGCCCGCGCATCGGGCGGAGGCCGAGGCCAACACCGGGGCCCTGTCCTTCGTGGAGACGATCTCAGCCTACCGGCAGCCGCCCGCCGCGTGGGGCTGGGGCGACGACACGATCATTTTTTTCAACGACTCGGATCGGTTCGAGTATGCCCGGGCGCAGGAACTCGTGGACCCGAGGAGCGGCGTGATCTGTTTTCCCAATAATTTCGAGTATGGCGGCGCCCAATTGCCCGAGGGATTGTTCCGGATCACCTGCCTCGCCAATTACCGGAAATGGACCGCGCTACCGGAACCGGTCTATCTGGCGGAGAAGGCGCATTGGTATGGGAATATGCAGCGCAGCGCCCGTCGTTTCCTGCCCCCGGTGAGTGACGACATATTGGCGGAGAATTTGCTGACCACCGACATGTTCACGCCCCGCACAGTCCGGAAATTCACCGGTCACCTGAATGGCGCAATCTACGGCGCACCCCGCAAGGTGAAGGACGGCCGCACCCATCTCAGCAACCTTTACCTGTGCGGCACCGACCAGGGTTTCCTTGGCATCATCGGGGCCATGCTGAGCGGCATCTCGATGGCCAATTATCACATCTTGCAAAAGAGCGGGACGTGACAACTTATCTTCCCACCCCATGAAAACATCCCGTTATCCTGTCCTGGCCCTCGTTTCCGCCCTGCTGGCCCTCCCATTGCTGGCCAAGGTCGATTATCATGACCACATCGGTCTGCAGCTCTGGAGCCTGCGCGACCAGATCAAGGCCGATGTACCGGCCGCCCTCGACTGGGTGAAGGCCCAAGGCATCACGGAAGTCGAGACCGCCGGCACGGGCAACCTGCCCGCCGGTGATTTCCTGAAACTCCTCCAGGACCGCGGTCTCAAGGCGGTCAGCGCGCACATCGGCTACGAGGCCTTGACCAAGGATCTGGCAGGAGCGATCACGACCGCCAAGACGCTGGGCGTGAAATATGTCATGACCGCGTGGATTCCGCACGGGAAGGAAGGCCTGACCCCCGAGCTCGCCCACCAGGCCGCCGCCGATTTCAACAAATGGGGCGCCGCTTTTCGCGCCGAGGGCATAACCTATGGCTATCATCCGCACGGCTTTGAGTTCGTGGCCCTCCCCAGCGAGGGCGGAAAGACTGCCTTCGACATCCT
>JANMTJ010000166.1:0-3998 GCA_031390295.1 Oleiharenicola sp. | reverse complement strand
CAGGTCGAGGCCTCGGCCGTGCGCTGCCCGCATGCGGCCACTGCGGCCAAAATGATCAGCCGCATCAAGCAGGTGCGCGCCAAGGGCGATTCCGTCGGCGGCGTGATCGAATGTCGCGTGCGCGGGGTGCCCGTCGGGCTGGGCGAGCCGGTGTTCGACCGCCTCGAGGCGGATCTCGCCAAGGCCATGCTTTCCCTGCCCGCCACCAAGGGCTTTGAAATCGGCAGCGGCTTCGCCGGCACCTTGCTCAAGGGTTCGCAGCACAACGACGCCTTCGTCAGCCGAGGCGGCCAGGTCGGCACGCTGACCAACCGTTCCGGCGGGGTGCAGGGCGGCATCAGCAACGGCGAGGAGATTGTCTTCCGCGTCGCCTTCAAGCCCACCGCCACGATCCTGCAGCCGCAGCGAACCGTGGACCTTCTGGGCAAAGCTACCGAGCTCAAAGCGCGGGGCCGCCACGATCCCTGCGTTGTGCCCCGGGCCGTGGTGATCGTCGAAGCCATGACCGCGCTCGTGCTGGTGGACCACTGGATGCGGCACGCCGCGCAGAACCGGACCTTCAAGTTTTAGACAGAATAAACAAAATGGACAAAATGGGGAAAGAAATTCCACTGGGTCTCATTCTGTGAATTTTGTTCATTCTGTCTAAATGGCTTCCGGCTCGCCTTCAGTGTATTTTGTCCTGGGCACGCCCGGCTCGGGCCGGCGCGGGATTGTGCGCGACCTGATCGAGAACGGGCTCGGCGCGGAGGAGAAGGCGCTCGTGCTGCTGGCGGAAAGCGAGGCGCCCGCCCCGGCCGACGCCGCGCTGGCCGCCCTCGCCAACACCGAGATCCGGCGCTGGCATTGGACAGAGCCGGTGCTGCCGCCCTTGGAAGTGCCGGCGGGCGCGACGATATTCTTCCTGGCGGATGCCCAGGCGAACCAGATCGACCAGCTCGAGTCGTTGAAGCCCTGGCTCGAGACACAGGGCGCTGAGCTGGCCCGCATTTTCTGCGTGGTGGACTGCCAGCTGGCGGAGCAACACCCCGTGCTCCGGCAATGGTTTGACGCCTGCATCCATTTTGCCGACGTCGTGTTCCTCACCCGGCGCGAGGGCCTCGCCAACAAGTGGCTCAGCGACTTCATCAAGCATTTCAAGGACCAGCGCTTCCCCTGCCATTTTGTGCAGGTGAAGGCGAAGGGGAATCTCGCGACCCCCCTCGTCTGGCTCGACAGCACCGCCCGGCGCGTCACGCAGTATTTCGACGAGGGCGAGAGCTACGTGATCGAGGGCCTTGAGACCGACGATGTGGAGGATGACGAGGAGGATACCGGCCTGTTGCCCCCGGAGCCGTATTTCATGCGGCAGACCAGCGGCCGCCGTGACAAGGAGCTGCCGGATGTCCGCGATTTTCTGCCGAAGAAATAAGCGCATCTCCAAGCCCAAAGCTGTTTTACCGCCAATGGGATTCATCACGGGATGAATCCTTGGAAGTGTGCGGTGACTGATCGTCGCCGCCGTTGGCGAAATTGATTAGTGGTCACCTCAAGTCCCGGTTGATCCACCGGATAAAAATATCCTGCCCGAAAAACGGCGGCAAACTTGCGCCAGCCCGTGATAAAGTCACACCATGATCCAACCCGAACTTTCCTTGGCCGCCCCAACGCAGTCCCTCCCCACGCCGCGCACGATGTACCGGGCGCTCACCCGGCGCGATGCCGCCTATGAGGGGGTGTTTTTCACCGGCGTGAAGACGACCGGGATTTTCTGCCGGCCCACCTGCAAGGCCAAGCGGCCCCGGGCCGAGAATGTTGAGTTCTTCCCCACGGTGAACGAAGCCCTGCACGGCGGCTACCGGCCCTGCCGGTTATGCCGGCCGATGGACACCACCAAGCCGGTGCCCCCGCTGGTGGAACGCCTGCGCCGGGCCGTCGAGGCCGCGCCTGACGGACGGGTGACGGACAAGGATCTCGCCGCGATGGGCATCGAACCCTCCACAGCCCGCCGCCAGTTCAAGGCCTACCACGGCATGACGTTTCATGCCTACCAGCGCGCCCGGCGCATGGGGCTGGCGCTGCGCGATGTGAAATCGGGCCGGCCCGTGATCGAGGTGCAGCTGGAACGCGGCTATGAATCCACGAGCGGTTTCCGCGAGGCCTTTGCCCGGGTGTTCGGGGCCCCGCCGCGCGGGGCGAAGGATTCAGCCTGCCTGCTGGCGCGCCGGCTCGAAACCCCGCTCGGCACGATGCTGGCGCTGGCGGATGACCAGGGGCTGCGCCTGCTGGAGTTTGTGGACCGGCGCGGACTCGAGCGTGAACTCGGGCAGCTTCGCCGCCGTCTAAAGTGTGCGATCGTGCCGGGCCACCACGCCATTTTGGACCGGACGGCGCAGCAAGTGGCGGAATATTTTGCCGGCACGCGGCTGGTTTTTGACCTGCCGCTCACACCGGTTGGCTCGGCGTTCCAGCTACGGGTTTGGCGGGAATTGGGCCGTATCCCACCGGGAAAGACGCGTAGTTACGCCGAGATGGCGAAGCGGTTGGGCATTCCCAAGGGGCCGCGGGCCATCGGCCGGGCCAACGGTTCCAACATGCTCGCGCTGGTCATTCCCTGCCACCGGGTGATCAATGCCGACGGTTCGCTTAATGGCTATGCCGGCGGGCTTTGGCGCAAGCAACGCCTGCTGGAACACGAGCGCAAGTCCACGGGTTGAGGCGATGAGGGCGCCGGAGCGTTTTTTTACTGATTTTGAAGCACCCAATTCTCCGCGCGGGTGTCTCTCCGGGTGATGAGCTTTGTTCTCCCAGCCTGCCAGCATCGGCGCGCCCCGTTTGATGGCGGAACCGGTCGCATTGTCGCCACACTGGCGGCCATGGTCTGCCTCGCGGGGGCATCCGCCCAGACCGCCGGTTACCGGACGGAAGCGGCTTTTCCGGACATCACGTTCAACCAACCGCTCGGCTTCGTGACGCCGCCGGGGGAGACCGACCGGCTGTTCATCGTGGAGAAGCCCGGCCGCATCCAAGTTGTCACCGGTCTCAGCACGGTCCCGGTCAAGCAACAGTTCCTCGATCTCAGCTCGCGCGTGCTGACGGCCAGCGAGCAGGGTCTGCTCGGGTTGGCCTTTCATCCTGATTTCGCGGCCAACCGCTACTTCTACGTCTTCTATTGCACGAACGCGACCACGAGCGCCGGCACCGGCGCGCACAACCGGGTTTCGCGCTTTACCGCCCTGTCCGCTCCGGCGACCAACGCGGACCTCCTGGCCACCGAAGTGCCGCTGATTTCCCAGTTCGACGAGGCCACAAACCACAACGGGGGCGACATCCACTTCGGCCCGGACAGATACCTGTACGTGGCGCTCGGCGACGAGGGCGGGGCCAACGACCAGTACAACAACAGCCAGCGGATCGACCGGGATTTCTTCGCCGGCCTCCTGCGGATCGACGTCGACCAGCGCGCCGACAACCTCCCGCCCAACGCCCATCCCGCGGTGCATGCGGGCACCTACCGGGTTCCGGTCGACAACCCGTTTGTCGGGGCCACCTCCTTCAATGGCGTGTCCGTCAGCCCGGCGAATGTGCGCGACGAGTTTTGGGCCGTGGGCCTGCGCAACCCCTGGCGATTTTCGTTCGACGTGCCGACCGGCCGGCTGTTCGTCGGTGATGTCGGGCAGGGCGCCCGCGAGGAAATCGACCTCATCACCCGCGGCGGCAACTACGGCTGGAGCTACCGCGAGGGACTGGTCGCCGGTCCCCGGGCCAATCCGCCGGCGGCGGCGACCTTCAGCGATCCCGTCTGGGATGCCGATCGTTCGGTGGCGGGTTCGATCACGGGCGGGGTGGTTTATCGGGGCAGCCGGTTCGCGGATCTCGCCGGCCGCTATATTTTTGGGGATTACGTGCAGAATCGCGTGTTTGCGATGACGCTGCCGCCGAGCGGACCCTTGCAGGTGGAGACCCTGGTGACGGAAGCCTCCCCGGTCGCGTTTGGCACGGATCCGCGCAATGGCGAC
>JANMTJ010000379.1:0-2059 GCA_031390295.1 Oleiharenicola sp. | reverse complement strand
TTCTCGCGGAAGGACGCCGCGAGCAGGATCTCTCGCATGGCGGTGTTGAACTGCTGCTCGGCGACCTTGAACTCCTGCGCCGTGCCGGCCTTGCCGGTGGCCTCGGCGAGCAAGGCGTCGACCTTGGCCGCGCGCGCCTCGGTCTCGCCGGTGATCGCGGGCAGCTTGTCGACCAGCGCTACTGCGCGTGCCTTGGTGTCGGGCAGCTTGCGATCGATCTTGCCGGTGCGGATCGCCTCGTCGACCAGCGTCGCCGGGTTGGTGAACGGATGGCCGACCGAGTTGTGGCAGTCGTAGCAGGCCATCGGCCGTGCCGGCAGCGCGGCGATCTGCTGCGCGCTGAGCTTGGTTTCAGCGTCGGTATAGGCCACCTTGGTGCCGTCGGGCTTGACCACCTCGACCCATGGGATCTCGCGGCGCTGCGGGTCGGGCGAGACGAAACGCACCTCGTTCAGGATGTGCCAGTGAATGCCCTTGCTATAGCCGGTGCGGACGACGTCCATGCCCGTGTGCAGGACGATCTGGGTGCGCGATTCGCTGCTCTGGGCGTCGGTGCCGTAGTGCACCTTCAGGGCGACGCTGTCGTGATGCTTGATCGCCGGGTAGTGGCAGTTCTCGCAGGCCTCGCGCGACGGCCGCAGGGTGCCGGAATTGAGAGGCCGCTCGTAGCCGACGATCATGCCCCACAGCTCCTTGGCGTGGGTCGGCTTGAGCGCCATCAGGTGCAGCGTGGAGTTGCGGCCATGTGGCACTCGACGCAGTTCACGCGCGCGTGCGATCCTTGCTTGTGGGAAGCGATCTCTTCCGGGTGCACGTTGTGGCACATCGCTGCGCAAAACGCATTGCTGTTGCTGTACTCCCAGCCCGCAATGCCCCCGGCGCCCAGCAGGGCGACAAGCACGAGCACCACGGAGAGGGTGGCGATCGTTCCCGTCACCAGTGTCTTGCCCCCGATTCGGATCCGCATGTTGGCCTTCTCTTTCTAGAACAAACTCCTTTTGATTCTGCTACACGCGGCCAACGCGAAGGTTGCGCTGGCGCAGACGCGCAGTTGGATTCTCGCCGCGACGATCGGTGCGAGACCGCAGCCGACAGTCCGTAGGATGATTGGCCCATGAACACCCCACGCAAGGCCTACGTTCGGCCACTCGACTTCAAGCACGGTTGCGTCGAGATGTCGCACGGCAGCGGCGGGCGCGCGATGGCGCAGCTGATCGATGAATTGTTCCAGCGCGCCTTCAACAACGAGTGGCTGCGCCAGGGCAACGACGGGGCCACGTTCACCGTGCCGCCGGGCCGGCTGGTGATGGCCACCGATAGCCATGTCGTATCGCCGCTGTTCTTTCCGGGCGGCGATATCGGTTGCCTGTCGGTGCACGGCACCATCAACGACGTGGCGATGGCCGGTGCCGTGCCGCTGTACCTGGCCGCGGGCTTCATCCTCGAAGAAGGCTTTTCGCTGGCAGACCTCAAGCGCATCGTCGACTCGATGGCTGCGGCGAGTCGGGAAGCCGGCGTGCCGGTGGTCACCGGCGATACCAAGGTGGTCGAGAAGGGCAAGGGCGACGGCGTCTTCATCACCACCACCGGCGTCGGCGTGGTGCCCACTGGCGTGCACATAGCGGGTGACCGCGCGCGGCCGGGCGACCGCATCCTTGTCAGCGGCACGGTGGGCGACCACGGCGTGGCGATCATGTCGCTGCGCGAAAACCTGAGCTTCGAAACCACTTTGCGCTCCGATACCGCCGCGCTGCACGGGCTGGTCGCAGCCATGATCGCCGCCGTGCCCGCCATCCACTGCCTGCGCGACCCCACGCGCGGCGGCGTGGCCACCACGCTCAACGAGCTGGCGCAACAGTCTGGCGTCGGCATGGTCATCGACGAGGCCGCGGTGCCGGTGCAGCAGGCGGTGGCGGCGGCATGCGAGTTCCTGGGCCTGGACCCGCTGTACGTGGCCAACGAGGGCAAGCTGATCGCTATCTGCGACCCGGCTGACGCCCAAGCGCTGCTCGAGGCCATGCGCGCCACACCTGCTCGGGGATGGCCCGCTTCAGAAACG
>JANMTJ010000375.1:0-1586 GCA_031390295.1 Oleiharenicola sp. | reverse complement strand
GTCAACGTGAAGGCCGGCGAGTTCCTGCTCGCCGTCAACGGCCGGGAGCTGCGCGCAAGCGACGAAGTGTTCGCCTTTTTCGCGGGCACCGTCGACAGGCAGACCGTGTTGCGCATCGGTCCGTCCGCCGACGGCAAGGACACGCGTGACGTCACCGTCGTTCCCGTCGCCAATGAGTCTGCGCTGCGGAACCTCGCCTGGATCGAGGGTAATCGCCGCAAGGTGGAAGAACTCAGCGGTGGCCGGCTGGCCTATGTCTACGTGCCCGACACGGCGATGCCGGGCTACACCAGCTTCAACCGCTACTTCTTCGCGCAGGTCGGCAAGCTTGGCGCCGTGATCGACGAGCGTTTCAACGGCGGCGGCCAGCTCGCCGACTATATTGTCGACTACCTCGGCCGTCCGCTGCGCACGCGCATCGTTACCCGTGAGGGCGTGGTGAGCGATTCGCCCGGCGCCGCGATCTTCGGGCCGAAGGCGATGCTCATCAATGAATTTGCCGGCTCCGGCGGCGACGCGCTCCCGTGGTATTTCCGTCTGGCCGGCATCGGTCCGATCATCGGCAAGCGCACCTGGGGCGGTCTCGTCGGCATCGGCGGCTACCCCACGTTGATCGACGGTGGCACGGTGACCGCGCCACGCATGGCGCTCTACGGGCTTCAGGGACAATGGGAGGTCGAGAATGTCGGCATCGCGCCGGACCTTGAGGTGCAGCACGACCCGAAACTCGTCCGCCAGGGCCGCGACCCGCAGCTTGAGAAGGCGGTGGAGGTTGTGCTGGAGGCGCTGAAGAAAAGCCCGCCCAAGGAGTATCCGATCCCGGCCTATCCAAAATATCCGCCACGCTGGCCGAAGCAAAACTGAGCACGGCGGCGCTCTTCCGGCGCGCCACTCCCGCGAGGGGCGCGCTTTTCATGCTACCACACGTCCACTGGGCCCTTGGGCACGGGGATGGTCTGGCGCTGCCGCACGGCGGGGTCATCCGGATCGAGCATGAACGAGGCGACCATCGGGGCGGGGCGGAACTTGGCCAGCAGCTCGCCGCGTTCATCACAGAAGGGCGCGCGCCATTTTTCGTAACTGGCGAGCAGGGCCTCGAACTCGGCCCGCGTGTGGAACTGGGTGACGCCTTTCTTGAATTCCTTGGCTGGGCCGAAGCGCTTGGCATACCACGAGGCCGGCTTGCGGAAGAGGCGGCAGCCGTGGTCCTCGCCAAACACGTCGATCATCAGCTCGAGATGCCGGCGCATGACGTGGACCAACTCGGGGTAACCGGGCTCCATCTTTAACTCACCCGTCTCCAGGTAGTGCCGGGTGTGGGCGAAGATCCAGGGATTGTAGAAGGCGCCGCGGCCGATGCTCACGCCGGCACATCCGGTCTCGTCGAGCATGTGCTTGGCGGCTTGCGGCGTGGTCACATCGCCATTGCCGATGACGGGGATTTTTTTCACGGCCTGCACGACGGCCCGGATGCCGGCGAGGTTGACCGTGCCACTGAAGCCCTGCGCCCGGGTGCGGCCATGGACAAAGATGGCGGCAACCCCGGAGTCCTCCAGGACCCGCGCGAGATCCGGGGCGGTGAGATT
>JANMTJ010000336.1:0-3792 GCA_031390295.1 Oleiharenicola sp. | reverse complement strand
CTGCGGGAATGGCTGGAGGCGGGCCGGCAGGCGGACATGGTCTGGATGGAGCGGACGGCGGACAAGCGCCTGAATCCCGAGCTGGTGCTGCCCGGGACGCGCAGCCTGATATTGCTCGGGGTGAATTACTGGGGCGGTTCTCCCAGCCTGGATTCAAAAGCAAAAATTGAAAATCCCACATGGGCGCGCTACGCGCTGCACGAGGATTACCACGACACGATCAAGCCGGGGCTGGCCGCAGCGGGAAAGTTGCTGGAGCTCGAATACGGCGCGACGGAAGCGGACTATCGCTACTACGTGGACACCGGGCCGGTGCTGGAGCGCGGCTGGGCTGCGCGCAGCGGTTTGGGCTTCCGCGGCAAGAACGCCATGCTGATCTCCCGCCGGCACGGGAACTGGCTTTTCCTCGCCTGCATTTTAGTGCGGCAGGAGATCGAGCCCGACGCGCCCCTGCGGAAAAGACCCCTGCCACCCGCTGGGGTCGAGCCGACGGGCCTGCTGTGCGGCAAATGCACCCGCTGCCTTGATGCCTGCCCCACGCGGGCGTTTCCCGAACCGGGCGTGGTCGATGCCCGGCGGTGCATTTCCTACCAGACGATCGAAAACAAGGGCATCATCCCGCGCGAACTCCGGGCCGGGATCGGGACGCGGATCTATGGCTGCGATGTCTGCCTGGAGGTCTGTCCGTGGAATCGTTTTGCGCAGGAGGGGCGGCGCGTGTTGCTGTCCTCGCGCCAGGACATTGCGGAGCTGGGGTTGGCGGAGATTCTCGGGCTGACCCCGGCGCGCTTTACCGAGGTGTTCCGGCGGACCGCGGTGAAGCGCCTGAAGCTGACCGGTCTGCTGCGCAACGCCTGTGTGGTGGCCGGCAACACGGGCGACCGGGCGCTGCTGCCGGCATTGGTCCGCCTTGCGGTGCATGATTCGGCCGTCGTGCGGGCCCACGCCGTGTGGGCGGTCCGACGAATCGCCGGCGCGGAAACTGAGGAATTGCTGGCGGCGATCCGGTCGAAGGAAACCGAGGCCGGGGTGCTGGCCGAGTACGAGGCGGTTGGGTAGGGCGGTGAGTCCCTTCACCGCCGTGAGTCGGCGCGGAACGGAGTCCGCGCCCTACCTTGAGCCGAACAGTTCCCGCATCCGCTCGGTCAGGTAGGCAGGCGGGCGGACCGGTTCACCGGCCTTGTTGATGAAGGCGTGGATGGTGAACCCGGTCACCAGCAGTTCCTCCTCACGGCGAACCTCATAGTCGAGGCGAACCCGGAGTGCGGGCCGCTCCTTGAGCCGGGTGATGATGGTGACCGTGTCGTCGTAGAGGGCGGAACGGACATATTTCACCCCGAGTTCAATGACGGGGAGATGATAACCGTGGGCCTCGAGTTCACGGTAAGGCAGGCCGCATTCCTTCAGCAGTGTGGTGCGGCCGACCTCGAACCAAGGGAGGTAATTGCCGTGGTAGACAATGCCCATCATGTCAGTCTCGGCATAACGGACGGTGATCTGGGTGCGGGATTCGATCATGGGAATCAGAGGGAAGCGGGTGGGCCGAACAAGGCCAGGGCCGAGTCCCGCCAGGTGTGGCTGAGGGCGCGGGCGCGGGCGGCCTCGCCGAGCCGGCGGCGCAGCGCGGCGTCGTTGATGAGCCGGGCAAATGCCTGCGTGAGTGCGGCGGTGTCGCCGGGTGCGACGAGCAGGCCGGTCGTACCGTCGATGACGGCCTCGGGCACGCCGCCGATGGCGTGGGCGATGATGGGCAGGCCGTGGGCCCCGGCTTCGAGGTAAACGAGGCCGAAGCCCTCGACGCTATGCTTGTGCGGCATGCTGGTCATGGCAAAAATGTCAGCTTGGGCGTAGATGGCGCCGAGTTTCTCGTCGGGAATGTCGCCGAGGAATTTGACCGGGAAACCGGCCTGGGCGGCCGCGGCGGTGAGCAGGTTGTCGTAGTTCTCCTTGCCGTGGGCTCCGACGAGCCAGTATTCGAGCGAGGCGCGCTGGTCTGCCGGGAGGGCCTGGAGGGCGTGGATGACCTCCAGCTGGCCTTTGCGGGGATTGAGGCGGGCGACCGTGAGAATGATGGTCTTGGTGCCGGGCAGGGCGGTCGGGGAGGATTGATTCATCCGCAGGTCCGAGCGCAAGGCCCCGGGGGTGACGACGACCTTGTCGCCGGCCTGCGGGAAATGGCGTTGGAGCAGCTGGCGGGCGAATTCGCTCACCACGCTGATCCGGGTGGATTTGGCCAGCAGGTGGCTGGTGCTCCAATGCAGGAGCCGCCGCGAGGCCAGGCGCTGGATCTCCGAGCCGTGGAATGTCAACATGAGGCGCGCCGGCCGGATCGTGTCAAAATACTGGAGCAGCAGCATGGCGAGCAGGGGGCCGGGCTCGGGAATGTAGAGGGTGGCGTCGTTGAGGCGGTCGGCATGGGCGATCAATTCGCGGGCCATGCACCATTGGCTGCGCAGACTATGGTCGCCGGCGAGGGGCAGGCGACGGATTTGGAAAGGCCAGTCTGGCTCGGTGGCACCCGCCGGCAGGGCCGGGGCCCAGACCTCGACGCGATAGTTCAATTCCTGGGCGGCCCGGGCCATTTCGGCGGCATAAACCGCGATACCCCCGCGGTGCGGGTGATACTCATGCGTGACCAGAATGAGCGAGGGGGCGGACTGACCGGTGTGGCTGGACCCCTGGGGCGGCATGTTTGTTAAATGGGGATGAACCTGGACTCGCGGCCCACAAGGGCGGCATGTCGCCGTGCATCGTGCACGGAGTCAACATGCTAAATATTTGGCCAAGGGAGCGAGTATTTGCGCCGGCTATGGAGGATTTTTGGGATTTACTTGTCAGAAAGGGATAACTTATCCTTCCCGTCCAATGGCACAGTCCATCAACAACCACTCCGGCGTCGTGCTTAAGCCGTTCACCGCCGAAGATGATACAAATCTGCGTGAATCGCTTAAGCGCTGTTCCGCCGCGACTTATGAGGCTGCAGCCCAATTTCGAAAGACAGGTAACACCGAGCATCTGCCAGCCATTGTCCTCGGTATCATTGAGCGTTACGTTGAGCCCGATCTGCGGGCCAAGCTGAAGGATGCAGATGATGACCTTCGGGTTATCGAGGATCTGGGCATCGATTCCCTTACCATGATGGAAATCGTCATCCTCGTGGAGGATGTGCTGCAAATGACCATCAACAACGAGGAGCTGCGCCACCTCCGGACCGTGGGCGACGTAAAAACCTTTATCGAGTTCAAGGTGCGTGGCCTGCCGCTGCCGAAGCCCACCAAATTCCTCCCGATCGAGCACATTGTGTCCGTGATGCCGATCCAGCCCCCGTTTCTCTTTCTCGGCGAGGCCTCCGTCAACGCCCACGGGGCGAATGCCAAATACAAGATCAGCGGCCAGGAGTTTTTCCTTCAGGGTCATTTCAAGGACAACCCGGTGCTGCCGGCCTCGATCATGTTGGAAGCCTTGGGCCAGCTGGCGGTCCTCTTCCTGCTGGAAGGCCAGGTCGGCGAAGCGGGCAAGACGGTTGATCACCGCACGATTTTCTTCACCTCCTGCGAGGGGGTGCGCTGCCACCGGGTCTGCCGTCCGGGCGATGTGCTCAGTCTTTCCATCAAGCCGAAGCGGCTGAAGTCACCCCTCGCGACCTTCGAGGGCCAGATTCGCGTCGGTCAGGAGAAGGCGGCCATCGCCGAGGAAATCACGCTCACCTTTGGTTTCGCCGAGGAAGTCGCGCAGCCCGTGCTGCAGCCGCAGGTATCTCCGGCTGAGCAGCCGGTGGCCATCAATCCGGCC
>JANMTJ010000332.1:0-4238 GCA_031390295.1 Oleiharenicola sp. | reverse complement strand
TCCCGTAGAACGCCCGGAACGCCATGTTGTAGCCATCGACCAGCAGCCATTTCGCCATGAGACGACGCAATCGTCTAACCCACCGCGGGCAAACTCAATTCTGCGGCAACGGCGATTCGGGCTTCAGTAAACCTTGAGGGCGCGGATCTCCTGCCCCTTGGCCTTGAGCGCCACCATCTCATCCCCATCCAGAAATTTCTCAAACTTGCCCAGTACGACCGGGTACAGTTGCTTGAGGGCGCCCGCCATCGCCTCGGTCTGCCCCATGTAGAGATTCTTGGGGGTGGCGCTGTAGCCGACCAGGGCCTGGCCGCCGCAACCGTCGGCCCGGTATTGTGCCGTGGCCTCGTAGATTTCGACCCCGCTTACCTTGACCGGCTCGAGCTCGAGTTTCTTGATCCACATTTTTTCCCCGGAGAGCGGCTCCTGCATGATAAAACTGATCCACCCGGTGATGTTCATGGTGAAGCCGCGCTCCATCGTCGTGCCGACATCGCGGGCCACCGGATGAAGTTCGCCGTCATACTTGATTTCGGCGCTGACAAAGACCCTGGGCGCCAAGGTAAGGGCCGCACTCTTCTTTTCCGAGTAGGTGATCTCATCCAGCGAGGGGAAAGGTCCGGTCGTGGTCATGCCCTTTGCGATCAGGATCTTGTCCAGGTCGTTGCCCATGGAGGTGGAGAAGCCTTTGCCGACGCTGCTGAACAGGGCGTTGGTCAGCACGCTTTCCGCGTCCCGGTAGAACGGATTGACGACGGCGACATTGACCGGGATCGAGCCCGGAGCGTTTTTCTCAATGCGCGAGGTGTCGTAATTATATGCATACTTTTCACCCCACAGGGAACTGGGCAAGGGTGCCGCGTTGTTCGTCGAGGTCGTGCAGGAGGGAAGTATTCCCAGCCAGGCACAAAATAAACCCAACAGGCATATTTGGTGACGGTTCTTTCCGAGGTACATCCGAGTGGGGGTTTGCATGTCTTTATCCAATGTTTGAATATTAATGAGCTGCACGGCTGGACGATGAGCGCTTTTGCTTGAGTGCTACGAAAAGCAATATCACAGCCAACATCATAATAACCAAGGAGAAAATCTGGGCCGGCGTGACCCCGCTTCCCTTCCACAAAGGGGGATTCCCGAGAAGGAAGTCATTGAAAAAACGGAGCAACCCGTAGCCGGCAAAATAGCCGACTGCGACCAGGCCGCGGGGAAATGAGCCATTCTCAACTCTGGGCCGAACGAGAAAATATAGCACGCCGGCGAGAAACACGTCGCCCGTCGCCTCATAGAGTTGTGTCGGATGAAGCGGTGCATTGAGCAGATCGGTCTGCACCGCGGCCGCGGGATCGGTGAAAACCACCGCCCAAGGAAGATCCCCGTGGGGGATGCAACCATGGCAGCACCCATTCAGAAAGCAGCCGACTCGCGCAATGCCATGACCCAGCGGTATGACCAGGCAGACATAATCCAAGGTGCGGAGGTAATCCACTTGCAGTCTTCGACAGGCAAAGAAGACCCCCAGCAGAACTCCGCCCAACACTCCAAAGGTGGAAAATCCGTCCTTGTTGGTGGTCAACGCGGTCAGGAAACCAGCCGTCCCGGTGTAAACCTTGGGGTGCAACAACAGGTCGACAAGGCGTCCGCCCAAAATCCCGGAAATTCCGATGACATTCGCGAGAAACCAAAACGAGTTGTCATCGGACAAGCCGAGCGCACCTTTGAATCTCCAGAAGTAAATCAGGCTGCACACCCCGGCCAGGGCAAGCAGGGCGACATAGCTGGTCACTTGGAATTCCCCAAGGCGAAGTAAGATCGGGTGCATCGAGTGACTTTTTCGAGGTCACGCACTGATGACCACTCTCGTGCAGGGGAACAAGCGGAAAGGGCACCGGGCGATACCACCGTCGAGCCCGGGTCAAGTTTACTGCGCGGCCAAGGTATGCGAGTGAATGACCAACATACGCGGAGAGGAAATCGGATGAATCCGTCATGCTTTGCCCCGTGGCAAAGTATAAGATCGGTTGGCTCCCCGGTGATGGCATCGGAGTTGATGTGCTGGCGGCAGCCCGGATCGTGCTGGATAAAATCGGCTTGGATGCCGAATACATCCCCGGTGACATTGGCTGGGAATTCTGGTGCCGGGAGGGCGACGCGCTGCCAGCCCGCACCGTTGCCCTGCTGAAGTGTGTGGACACCGCACTTTTCGGCGCGATCACATCCAAGCCGGTGAAGATGGCGGCGGCCGAACTCATCCCCGCGCTGCAGGGCAAAGGTCTGGTCTATCGCTCCCCCATCGTCCGGATGCGGCAGCTCTTCGATCTCTACGTCTGCCTTCGACCCTGCAAGGCCTACCCGGGCAATCTGCTCAACTTCAAGGAAGGCATCGACCTTGTCATCTTTCGCGAGAACACCGAGGACCTTTACGCCGGGGTCGAGTTTTTCCCCGTACCGTCGGAACTGGCGACCACCCTGTCCGCCCTCTCGAAACCCTTTGCGCCCTTCGCGCAGCTCCCCGGCGACCAATATGCGGTCTCGTGCAAGATCAACAGCCGCGCCGGCTCGGAACGCATTGTTCGGGCGGCCTTTGAGTTTGCCCGCCGGTTCGGCCGCAAAAAAGTGACTTTCGTCCACAAGGCCAACGTCGTGCGCGCCTCCGACGGCTTGTTTCTGGAATCGGCCCAGTTCGTCGCCCGGGATTTTCCGGAGATCGCGACCGACGACGCCAACATCGATGCGATCGCCATGTGGCTCCTGAAAAATCCGTTCAACTACGACGTGCTCGTGGCCCCGAACCTTTACGGCGACATCATCTCCGACCTCTGCGCCCAAATGGTCGGGGGACTCGGCTTCGGGTGTTCGGGCAACATCGGCGGCAAACTCGCGGTATTCGAACCCTCCCACGGCTCCGCTCCGAAATACGCCGGCCAATACAAGGTCAACCCCATCGCCACGATTCTCGCCGCCCGCATGATGCTCGACTGGCTGGGGGAGACGGCCAAGGGCACCGCCCTCGACGGTGCGGTGGCCGAGGTGATCAAGGAAGGCCGCGTGCGCACCTACGACATGGGCGGCAACCACACCACCCTCGACCTGGCCCGGGCCATTGCCGCCAAGCTCTAAACCCCATCCCATGAGAAAATCCACCGTGCTGAAACAAGCGATCCTGGCGCGCCGGGCCGTGACAGTACCCGGTTGCCATGACGCAATGAGCGCCAAGGTGATCGAGGCCTGCGGCTTCGAGGCCATCCAGGTTTCCGGCTACGGCATCGCCGCTTCGCTGCTCGGCCAGCCCGATGTGGGCCTGGTCCAGATGCAGGACATTCTGGACCTCACCTGGAACATCGCCCAGGCCGTCGCCATCCCCGTCATGGCCGACATTGACACCGGCGGTGGCAACGCGATGAACGCCGCCTGGATAACCGAACGCCTGATCGCGATGGATGTGGGCGGCATGAACATCGAGGACCAGGTGTTTCCCAAGCGCTGCGGTCACATGGCGGGCAAGGAGGTCATCAATGCCGACGAGATGGCGGGCAAGGTCCGCGCCTGTGCCGACGTGCGCGACCGGCTCGACCGCGATTTCATCATCAACGCCCGCACCGATGCCTTCGCCGCGCACGGCCTCGCTGAAGCCATCCGACGCTGCAATCTCTATCTGGCCGCCGGCGCCGACCTCGCGTTCATCGACGGCATCCGGACCCGCACGGATATCGAACAAGCCGTGCGCTCCCTCAAGGGTCCCCTGTCGGTAAACCTCATGGACGCCGTCACGGGCATGAAGACCGAGTTGGTGCCAATTCCGGAGCTGGCCCGGATGGGCGTGGGCCGCGTTTCGATTCCCGTGGCTTCCATCATGGTGGCGCACCGCGCCTTGACCGCGTTCTTCACGGCCCTCAAGGCCTCGCCAACCGGCACGCTGCCCGGCGAAACCCACTGGGTGTCGTCATTCGAGACCTTCACCGACTTTGTCGGGTTAAAAACCTACCGGCAGCTCGAGGACCGCTACCTCCCCAAGCAACGGGTGCAGGAAAAATACCAAGGCGCGGCCAAAATTGTCGGATGAAACCCCAAACCTGAAGACACCCATGGGCATGACCGTTGCGGAAAAAATTCTCGCCCGGGCCTCCGGCCTGTCGGCCGTGCGGGCGGGCGACGTGGTCGAACCTCGGGTCGATCTCGCCATGTCGCATGAGAACGCCGCGCCTTGGTATTTTTCCTGCACCTGTTGCTTGGGGAGGTAG
>JANMTJ010000327.1:0-1809 GCA_031390295.1 Oleiharenicola sp. | reverse complement strand
CTACCTCCGCTTCGATTCCAACGCGATCGTCATCATTGGCGACGACGGCAACCCGAAGGGCACCCGCATCTTCGGCCCCGTCGCCCGCGAGCTCCGCGCCAAGAACTACACCAAGATCATCTCGCTCGCTCCGGAGGTCCTCTAACATGGCCCAGAAATTTCACATCAAACGCAACGACCTCGTCGTCGTCATTGCCGGCGCCCACAAGGGCAAGTCGGGCAAGGTGCTCGAGGTCCGTGCCGCCAAGAACCGCGCGGTCGTCGAGGGCGTCGCCATGATCAAGCGCCACCTCAAGAAGTCCCAGGAAAACCCGCAGGGCAAGATCGCCGAGCGCGAGGGAACAATCCACGTGTCGAACCTCATGCTCCAGTCGCGCTACGACTCGTCAAAGCGCGCCAAGAAATCCGCGGCGGTTGCCGCCAAGGCCTGAGCAGGCGAGGGGACCCACCACTCTTACCAACCATAAAGCATCCGGGTCGGAAATCCGGTTAGCACCATGAGCAAACAACCCACACCTCTCCAGAAAATCTACGCCGAGACCGTCGCCCCGGCCTTGATGGCCTCCCGCGGCTACAAGAACAAGCACCAGGTCCCGAAGCTCGAGAAGATCGTCCTCAACACCGGCATCAGCTCCGAGGCCGACAAGAACACCATCGCCGACACCGCCCGCGACATGGGCCTCATCGCCGGCCAGAAGCCGGTGCTGAATCGCTCGAAGAAGGCCATCGCCAACTTCAAGCTGAAGCCCAACCAGGTCACCGGCTGCCATGTCACCCTCCGCGGCGAGTCCATGTGGCACTTCCTCATGCGCCTGCTCGCCGTGGCGCTGCCCACCATCCGCGATTTCCGCGGCGTGCCCAACAAGCTCGACGGCCAGGGCAACTACACCATCGGCATCACCGACTTCACCATTTTTCCCGAGATCGTCGTGGAAAACAACAAGCGTTCGATGGGCCTCGACATCACCATCGTGACCTCCGCCCAGACCGACGACGAGGCTCGCGAACTCCTGAAGCTTCTCGGCATGCCCTTCCGTCGCATCGATCCCGTGCCCGCCAAGACTTCCGCCGCCTAAACCCGCCTCCGACCATGCCGAAAACCTCCGCCATCGAACGCAATAAGAAGCGCATCCGCCTCGTCGAGAAGCACGCCGCCAAGCGCGCCGAGCTGAAGGCCATCCTCGCCAACCCGGCCACCACCGACGAGGAGTTTTTCGCCGCCCAGAAGAAGCTGGCCAAGCTGCCCAAAAATTCCTCCAGGATCCGCATCCGCAACCGCTGCTCGCTCAGCGGCCGGCCCCGCGGCTTCCACCGCCGCTTCGGTGTCTCCCGCATAACCCTCCGCGAGCTCGCGCTCGCGGGCAAGATTCCCGGCGTCACCAAGTCCTCCTGGTAAAACCCTTTCCCGCCGGAAGTCGGATATGATCCGACGGGCAATCCAACCAACATCCAGCCATGACCGACCCAATCAGTGATTTCCTGACCCACCTTCGCAATGCGTCGAAGGCCGGTCTCGCCGTGTGCGTTTCCCCGCACTCCCAGCTCAAGGAGAGCCTCGCCAACATTCTCAAGACCGAAGGCTTCATTCGCGACGTGACCACCGGCACCGACGAGCGCGGCCACAAGACCGTCGTCGTCACCATGAAATACGTCGACAACGCCCCGGTCCTCACCGGCCTCAAGCGTTCGTCCACCCCCGGCCGCCGCCTCTACACCGGCTACGCCGACATTCCCCGCGTCCTCAACGGCCTGGGCATCGCCATCATTTCCACTTCCAAGGGTCTCCTGAAAGACCAAGACGCCCGTCGC
>JANMTJ010000317.1:0-3452 GCA_031390295.1 Oleiharenicola sp. | reverse complement strand
TTGTCGGCGAGGGACTGGATGAACTTCTCGGGATTGTCGCGATAATAGAAAGCGCCGTAGATGAGGTTGGTGCCGACGATGCCGAGAGCCTCCTGCTGGAGGACGTTCTTTTTGTCGAGGGTGCGGACATGGATGAGGATGTCGCTCGGCTCCTCGACCGGCGTGGTCTGGAAACGAATGCCGAGCCAGCCGTGCCCGCTGGCGCCACTCTTGGCGTTGGCGGTGGCGACCGTGTCGGCAAAGACGAAAAAGCAGGTGCGATCGCCGCGCTTCTCCTGGAGCCGCTCCTTGAGCAATTTGTATTCGTGCCCGAGCATCGTGGTCAGGCGTTCGCGGGAGACGTAGCGCGGGGCCTTGCCGTAAATGGCGTCGCTGAAGGTCATGTCGTAGGCCGACATGGTCTTGGCGATGGACCCGGAGGCGCTGCCGGCCTGGAAGAAGACGCGAGCCACCTCCTGTCCGGCGCCGATCTCGGCGATGGTGCCGTAGTGGGTGCCCGCCAGGTTGATGGTGAGTGCCTTGCGGTTCGTGGTCAGCAGTTGTTGTTTCTCACTCATGGGTGCGGCAGTTGGGCGGCGACAGTATATCGGCACACTGAAAAGTCTAGCCGAGTTAAACCTGCATATATCCGTCCCAAAGTCCGTCTGCCGCTCATCGCGGCAGAGCTCCGCCCGTCCCTAAGACCGGCCGTGGATCGTTTTTCGCTGGCCGGGCCGGCAGGCGGGCTTACCTTCGGGATATGAAGAACTTCTTCACCTCGTTTTTTGCCACGCTCACCGCGCTGATCGTATTTCTGGTGGGCGGGTGTATCCTGGGCCTGCTGTTCATTGGCGCCCTTGCCGCCATGGGCCAGAAAAAGCCCGTCTCGGTCCAAGACGGCTCTTACCTGGTCTTTGACCTGGCGGGCAACATTCGCGACACCCCCTCGCAAAACGACGGCATGGCGGAGTTCATCGAGGCCCTGGGCGGCGGCGGGCGCAAGGCCATGCAACTGCGGCAGGTCACCCGCGCGCTGGAGGCCGCGGCCAATGACAAGTCCATCAAGGGGCTTTTCCTGACCGGTTCGGTCCAGCCCATGGCCTATGGGTCAGGCTACGCCGCGTTGAAGGAAGTGCGACAGGCCTTGGAGGTGTTTCGGGCGTCGGGCAAGCCGGTCAAGGCCTACCTGCGCTATGCCACCACCCGCGATTTCTACCTCGCGTCCACCGCCACCGATCTGGCGCTCGACCCGTACGGTGCCATCCTGATGCCCGGGTTGGCGTCGCAGCCGATGTTCTTTGCCGGGGCCTTTGAGAAATTCGGCATCGGCGTGCAGGTGACCCGGGTGGGCAAATACAAGAGCGCGGTCGAACCCTTCACCCGCAAGGACATGAGCCCCGAGAACCGGGAGCAGATCCAGAAACTGATCGATGACCTGTGGCAGGACCTGACCGTCACAATCGAGGGCGCGCGCAAGCTTTCGCCCGGCGAACTGCAGAAAATCGTTGATGCCAAGGGCTTCATCCGCGCCGATGCCGCCCTGCAATTCAAGCTGGTGGACCGCGTGGTCTACCATGACGTGGTGCTCGCCGAACTAAAGCAGGCCACCGGCCGCCAAGGCAGTGACAAACCTTTCAAGCAGATCAATCTGAAGGAATACGCCAGACTGGTCAGCGGGAGCGGACTCATCCCCAAACGGGCCAGTCACGAGAAAATCGAGGTCAGCGCGACCGGCAAGGGGAGGGTGGCGATCGTCTATGCCGAGGGCGAAATCGTGGACGGCAATGGCAACGAGGAGGGCTATGTCTTCGGGGAAAAGACCGCCCGCATGCTACGCGAGATCCGGCAGGACAAAGACGTCAAGGCGGTGGTCCTGCGGGTCAACAGTCCCGGTGGCAGCGTTTCGGCCTCCGAGGCAATTGCGCGAGAGTTGTCCCTGCTGCACCAGGACAAGACCGTGGTGGTCTCGATGGGCACGCTGGCGGCCTCCGGCGGCTACTGGATCTCGACGCACAGCGACCGGATCTTTGCCGAGCCGACCACGATCACCGGTTCCATCGGGGTCTACGGGATGTTCCTGAATATCCAGGGCCTCATGAACGACAAACTCGGCCTGACCTTCGATACGGTCAAAACCGGAAAGTTTGCCGATGCCGCCACCATCACCCGGCCGAAAACCGCCGATGAACTGGCTCTCTTCCAGGAATCGGTGGACTGGGTCTACGACCAGTTCCTCACCAAGGTGGTCAGCAGCCGCAAACTCACCCGTCCGGTGGTTGAGGAAATTGCGCAGGGCCGGGTTTGGTCCGGTCGCGAGGCCCTCAAGCTCGGCCTGGTGGACGAACTGGGCGGGCTTGCGACGGCGATCAAATACGCGGCGCAGAAGGCCAAGCTCGGCGACAATTTCAAGGTGGTCGAATACCCGCGGCCCAAGCAGTTTGCCGAGCAATTCACGGAGGCACTCGATCCCCGCCGGCGGGAGCAATCCTTTTTCGGCCCGGTTGGGCTGCTGATCAACGAAGTCACCGCAGAACTGAAGACCCTCGAGAAATTCAATGATCCCCGCGGACTGTATGCCCGGTTGCCTTTTGACCTTAGATTGAGGTAGGCTGCCGGCATGAATCAGGATTTCACGCTGGCCCAGGATTGTCCCGCCACCGCCATCCCGGCGGGAGACAAAGTGATACTGCCGGGTGGAGCCAAGGTCTTCATCACCCAAACGCTGGGTGGCAATGTGACGGTGCGGACCGACCATGGTTTGTTCCGCATCGCCAAGGAGGACACGGGCCTCATCGCCGGCTACACGGCCAAGGCGGAGACGGCCGGCCCGGGGGTGGGTGAGTTTAGCGAGCAGGCCGTCTGGGAATCATTGAAGACCTGCTTCGATCCGGAAATTCCCGTCAATATCGTCGATCTCGGCCTGGTATATGATCTGGCCGTCGAGCAGACGCCGGCCGGCGGTCACACGATCGAGGTGAAGATGACGCTCACCGCGCCCGGTTGCGGCATGGGTCCGGTCATAGCCGAGGACGCCCGGCAGAAGATCGCGGCACTGCCGACGGTCGAGTCGGCCAAGGTCCACATCGTGTGGGATCCGCAATGGACCCCGCAGATGATCTCCGACCACGGCCGCAAGGTGCTCGGGCTGGAGTAGGGCTCCCGACTGGAGCCGCAGCGACCTCGCTGCGGTTCTCAATTCCGCGGGCGGGGTCGCCCGCACTCCAGCTGATTCAGGCCGTCACGGTATCGAGCGAACAGCTTTCGACCGGGGTCTCGCAATTCGGCCGCGCGATGATGCCGGGATAGGGTTCGTGCGCGAACACCCGCGTGGGCTCGGCGAGCAGGTGGCGGTCGCACACGGCGAAGAGCTCGGCCTCGGTCATGGCCCGGCGCATGTCCTGGAGAAACAACCCGCCGGCGTCCACGCTCTGGCCGACGAAGTTCAGGTATTTCTTCATCTTGGCGACATGGGC
>JANMTJ010000307.1:0-3402 GCA_031390295.1 Oleiharenicola sp. | reverse complement strand
GTTGTCGGGCGTCACCAGCAGCGACGAGATGCCGATGGTCACCACCGAGGCCTTGGGGGCGAGATGCAGCTTGAAGGCCTGCGCCAGCTCCACGAGCGAGAACGCGGAGATCGAGATCGCCTGCAGGAAATCCTTCCGCTTCGTCTCGGCGAAGGTCTTGAACCCCTCGCTGTAGTTGGCGAAAGCCACCGAGTGCACCAGGCCGTGCAGCGGCGCGAATCCGGCCGTGGCCACCTCCCCGGCCAGCCGCTCGCAGGCGCCCTCCTCCTCCACGTCGCACAGGAACACCGGTTTGCCCGCCAGCAGCGCCTCGAGGGATTTCCTTCGTGCCTCGGACCGGACCGCATAGACGACCCGCGCGCCCTGTTCCTCCAGCGTCCGGGCGATGAACCAGGCGACGCTCTTCTTGTTCGCCACGCCCTGCACGAGGAAGGTCTTGCCCGCCAGCTGGAGAAAGTCGTTCATAGCTGTACTGGAAACGCCGCGCTCTTGCCCTGTATGGACGCCGGCTGTGGGCGGGGCATCTGCGCCCCGGTCACAACAAAGGATGCCAACCTGGTTCTCATGGGGTCGTGACCTGGCCTTCTGGGCTTTTCCATGCCACGGCAAAATCAACGTTCATCACCCGCTTGGCGCCGTTCTTCATCACTCCGGTAAGAAAATGAAATTCGCCGATGGTCTCCTTGCGTCTGACCTCGATGGTGACGGTGTCCCCGGGATAGACGGGCAGGCGGAAGCGCACATCAGTGACCTTGCTGAGCAGCGGTACGCCGCCCCGCGGCCCCCCTGCCCCGGTCATGAGTTTCGCCATGAGCAGGGCACCGGTTTGGAAGACGGCCTCGCTGAGCAGCACCCCCGGGGTGATCGGGGCGCCGGGATAGTGCCCCTTGTAGAATTCCTCCTCAGCGCGCCAGGTACGACGGGCGGTGAGGGTCTCGCCTTCATGCGAGACGATCTCGTCCACGAACAGGAACGGCGGACGATGAGGAATGAGTTTTTCGACTTCGGTCACAGGAAAAGGTCAGGCGCTGGCCGGAACGGTCGCACGCTTGCGGGCCGTGATGAACTTGTCGACTTGGTTGGCAACAATCACGCCATAATTGATCGTGCCCAGCCAGCCGGACATGATGATGCCCACCGAGCCGGCGTGAAAGAGACCAGGCAGCTGGGTGGGCAGGTCCATGGAGACCTTCAGGCCCTCGAACTTGGTGCCGAAGGACGTGCCGTTCCAGTGCTTCGTGTAATACTCGATGGTCCGGGGCGTGGCCGCCTCCATCCAGTCGATCTTGGCCCGGACGCCGGGAATGTGCTTCTCGAGCGAGGCGATCGATTCGTCGATCAGGCGCTGTTTCTCGATGGCGTATTGCTCGTCGCTCAAGGCCTTCCAGTCCTCATAGCGGGCGTTGATCGACACCACCACGGTGTAACGGTCGGTGCCCGGGCGCGTGTCGGGGTAATACATCGAGAAGGTCCGGCTCGTGGTATGGAGATCAACCAGCTTCTCGCTGGAGAATATCGGCTCATCGGACGTGAAGACCAGGTCGCCGATGTGCGGGAGCGTCTCGCCCTTCCTGATGCCCAGGTAGACCTGGCAGGAACTCGTGTTGATGCGCACGGCCTTGGTCTGGGCCACGAACTCCGGGGTGAAGTTCTCCTCGCCGCCGATGCGCAGGACCGTGTTCTTGATGTTGGAATTGGACAGAACGGCATCGCAGCGGATGGTGCGGCCGTTGGCGACGACGCCCGTGACGTGCTTACGGCCGTCCCGTTCTTCGGTGAGGACCTTTTCGACGAGCACGTGCTTGCGCAGTTCCACGCCGTTTTTCCTCATCTCCGTGGCCATCTTCTTCACCAATACGTCGGTGCCGCCCCGGAAGGTGTAGACGCCCTTGCTCATGAAATTCGAGAACACTATCCCGAAGGTGATGGCCGGGTCGTCCATTGTGGAGCCGTTGGCGTAGGCGATGGGTTCCATCAGCAGGCGCTGCACGTCGTCCCGGCCGGGAAAATACCGCGCAAACATCTGGCCCGTGGTCTCGGGATTGTTGTCGTAGAAGTTCATCGCCCGCAGGTCGGTGAAGAAGCGCTCCACCGTCTCGGCCGGCACCTTGAATCTTTCCACGAGTTGGCGGGTGAAATCCTCCCGGTCGAATGTGGTGTCCAGCTGGAACTGGGGATTGATGAACCGAACCCCCTTGAGCTGTACGATTGAGTCGGAGATCTCCTGGCTCCAGTATTTCCGCACCGACTTGATCATGCCGATGGGAAAGCCGTGCAGGGAAATGTCGAAAATATGCCCGCCCTTCCGGGTGAACCAGGTGGCCAGCCCGCCCAGCTGGTAGTGGTGCTCCAGCAGCAGCACCTTGTGCCCGCACTTCGCGAGCACATTGGCCCCGGTCAAACCGCCGAGTCCGCTGCCGATGACCACCACATCGTAGTGGTCATCGATGTCTTTGAGCCAGTCGTAAGCCATTAAAGGCCCACATGTGAGTGAGCCCCCGGTAAAAGCGCAACTCAGAGTTTGAGTCCGCGCAAATACTTCAGGCTGTCGGGTATGCAGATGAGCGGCGTGGGGGTCTCATCCTCGATGAGGAAGTGCACCACGCCGATGTCCTGCGCGGCCGTGAGCACGGAAGGCCAGTTGATCTGGCCGGTACCGACGGCAACATTGTCGATCGGCGGAGCCCCGCCCGTGGACAGGCCGGTCACGGCCCCCTTGCGGATGTCCTTCACGTGCAGCATCGACCACCGGGTCGGATGCTTTTTGAGCAAGGAGGTCGGATCTACGCCGGCATGGAACACCCAGAACACGTCCATCTCGAAGCTGACGTTTTCCGGCTTGGTCTCACCGACGAGGATGTCGAAGGCGGTTTTCCCGCCTTCGCTGGGGAAGGCCACGAATTCAAAGCCGTGCGGATGATAGCCGTAGGTGATGCCCTCGGCGCGGAACGCCGCGCCCCATTTGTCAAAATCCGCGGCCGCCTTGTGGGCGAGCTCGGCGCTCAGGCCTTCCTTCGGGTGCGGAATCCAGGCGGTCATGACGTATTTCACGCCCAGCGTCTTGGCTGTGGCGATCTGCGCCGGCAGATCCTTGGACAGGGCTTCGTAACCGATATGGGCGCTGACCGCCTTGAGGCCGCGGTCCTGCAGAAGTTTCAGGAAGTCCGCGGCAGGCAGATTGCCCGTGCCGGCGGTCTCGACTTCCGTGATGCCCTGGGCCTTCACCCAATCGAGGGCGGACGGCACATCGGCCTTGATCTGGTCGCGTAGGCTCCAGAGCTGGAGACCGATGTGGTCATGATAATCGACCTTGGCCAGCAATGGGAGGGCCAGCAGGGCGGAAACGAGGGCCAGGACAGGATAACGGGATGTTTTCATGGGGTGGGAAGATAAGTTGTCACG
>JANMTJ010000292.1:0-2800 GCA_031390295.1 Oleiharenicola sp. | reverse complement strand
CGCTCGCCGGTCGCGCCGTCGTCGCGGTGGACGAGGCCTACGTGGATTTTTCCGGTGTCCCCAGCCTGGCCGCGGAGATCGCCGCCAATCCCAATCTCATCGTGCTGCGCACGCTTTCCAAGGCCTTCGGTCTCGCCGGGGCCCGCGTCGGCACGACCATCGCCGACCCCGCCGTCATCGCCGTGCTGCAGAAGGTCATCGCGCCCTACCCCGTGCCGGCGCCGGTTCTGCAGGCGGCCCTTGCGGCGCTCACCCCGGCCGGATTGGTCGCCGCGCGTGAATCGGTCGCCGGCATCGTGGCCGAGCGCACCCGCCTCGCCGCCGCGCTGGCCAAGGTGCCGGCCGTGAAGCGGGTCTGGCCGAGCAATGCCAATTACATCCTCATCGAGGTGGCCGACGCCGCCCGCACCATGGCTGCCGGCCGGGCTGCGGGCATCATCTGGCGCGACCGCAGCAAGGACGTGCCCAACACCGTCCGCCTCACCGTCGGCACCATCGAGGAAAACAATTCAACCTTGGAGACCCTGTCCCGTGTCTAAAAAAATCCTGTTCCTCGACCGCGACGGCACGCTCATCACCGAGCCCGCCGACTTTCAAATCGACCGCCTCGACAAGTTTATGCTTGAGCCCGAGGTCGTGCCCGCCCTGCGCCGCCTGCGCGACGCCGGCTACACCTTTGTCATGGTCACCAACCAGGACGGACTCGGCACCCCGAGCTTCCGCGAGACTGAGTTCCGGCCGTTGCAGAACCTGCTGCTCGACATCCACAAGTCCCAGGGCATCGCCTTCGAGGCCGTGCGGGTTTGCCCGCACACCGCCGCCGACCGCTGCGACTGCCGCAAGCCCAAGGTCGGCCTGCTGCTCGACTACCTGCGCGATACCACGTGGTCGCGGGAGAATTCCTACGTCATCGGCGACCGCGAGACCGATCTCCAGCTGGCCGCGGCTCTCGGCACCCAGGGCCTGCGCTACCACCCGAAGACCCTGGGCTGGACGGAAATTGCCCGGCAGATCGCCGAAGCCCCGCGCCGCGCCACCCTCGCCCGCCAGACCAAGGAGACGAAAATTTCCGTGGCCGTGGATCTCGATGCGACCACACCGGTGAAGTTCGCCACCGGGCTTGGCTTCTTCGACCACATGCTCGACCAGATTGCCCGCAACGCCGGCATCAGCCTTGTCATCGAGTGCACGGGCGACCTGCACATCGACGAGCACCACACCGTCGAGGACGTGGGCCTGGCGCTGGGCGCGGCGCTCAAACAGGCGCTGGGCGACAAACGCGGCCTTGGCCGCTACGGTTCCACGATGCCGATGGACGAATCGCTCGCCCAGGTCGCGCTCGACCTGAGCGGCCGCCCTTTCTTCGTTTTCGAGGGGAAGTTTCCGCGCGAAAATGTCGGCCAGCTGCCGAGCGAACTCGTGCCGCACTTTTTCCAGTCGCTCGGCACCACGCTGGGCGCGACCGTCCACATGTCGGTGAAGGGCGACAACACCCACCACATGATCGAGGCCCTGTTCAAGGGCTTCGGCCGCGCCCTGCGGCCCGCCGTCGCGCGGGGCGCCGGGAGCGACATCCCCAGCACGAAGGGTGTCTTGTAATGCTTTCTCGTTTCCAGTTTGGCGCGGCAGCGCCGGTAGGGACGGACCGCCGGGCCGTCCGCGATGATCTTTTCGGCGCGCCCAGCGGTCGCGCCCTACCTCGTTGCAACCCATGCTCGCAATAGTCGACAGCGGCGGGGCCAACATCGCTTCCGTCCGTTTCGCCTTGGAGCGACTCGGCGTGCAAAGCGAGCTCACGGCCGATCCAGCGGTCATCCGCGCGGCGGAGCGCGTCATTCTGCCCGGGGTCGGCTCGGCCCCGGAAGGCATGAAGCGGCTCCAAGCCAGGGGACTCGTGGACTGCGTGCGCGGCCTGAAGCAACCCGTGCTCGGCATCTGTCTCGGCATGCAACTGCTGTTCGAATCCTCCGCCGAGGGCGAGACGCCATCGCTCGGGCTCGTGCCCGGCCGCGTCGCGCTGCTGCCGGAGTCGCCCGGGGTCACCGTGCCTCACATGGGCTGGAACAACCTCACGATCCGTCGCCCCACTCCCCTCCTGCGCGGCTTCGACACGGCCACCCGCTTCTACTTTGTCCACAGCTACGCCGGCCCGGTGAACGAGTTCACGCTCGCCAGCTGCGAGCACGGCTCGGTTTTCACTGCCGTGGTGCAACGCGGGAATTTTTCGGGTGTGCAATTCCATCCCGAGCGTTCCGGCCCGGTCGGCGCCCAGTTGCTGAAAAACTTTCTGGAGATGCCGGCATGATCATCTATCCCGCCATTGACCTGCGCGGCGGTCGGGTCGTGCGCCTCACCGAAGGTAAATTCGACCAGGAGAAATCCTACGGCGACGATCCGCTGGCTGTGGCCAAGGGCTTCAAGGCCTCCGGCGCCACCTGGCTGCATGTCGTGGACCTCGACGGCGCGAAGGATCCGACAAAGCGGCAGACCGCCCTCGTGGAGAAACTGGCCCGCGACAGCGGCCTGCGCGTCCAGACCGGCGGCGGCATCCGCGACGAATCGCAGGTCGCCGCCTTGCTCAAGGCCGGCGTGCAGCGCGTGATCGTGGGCAGCCTCGCGGTCCGCCAACCCGCACTTGTACGCGGCTGGCTCAAATCCTTCGGTCCCGAGCAGATCATTTTGTCGCCCGATGTCCGCCTGGACGCGGCCGGCATCCCGCGGATCGCCGCCGCCGGCTGGCAGGAGACCACCGGCGTGGCGCTCGATGATCTGCTGAACGGATACCTTCCGGCCGGCCTGG
>JANMTJ010000238.1:0-3662 GCA_031390295.1 Oleiharenicola sp. | reverse complement strand
GCTTCGTATGGCAGGCCACTCTCCAATCCAGCACCCATGAAAATCATCCTCGCCACCCGCAAAAGTCCGCTCGCCCTGACGCAGACGGAAATGGTGGCGGCGCGGTTGCAGGAAATGATTCCCGGTGCCCGCTGTGAACTCCTCAAGGTGGTGACGACGGGGGACAAGCAGGCCGGGTGGTCGCTGGCCAAACAGGGGGGCAAGGGACTCTTCACCGCCGAGCTTGAGCAGGCCCTGTTGCGCGGGGAGGCCGATGCGGCCATTCACAGCTGCAAGGATCTGCCCGGCGAGAACGCCCCGGGGCTCGTGGTGGCAGGATTCATGCCGCGGGTGGAGACCAACGATGTGCTCATCCTGCGCGAAGGGGTGACCGTGCCGGCCACCATCGCCACCAGCAGCCCGCGCCGGCAGCAGCAGATCGCCAAGCTTTTTCCCGCCGCCCGGTTCACCGAGATCCGGGGCAACGTGGACACCCGGCTCAAGAAAATCGCCGCCGGGGCCGCCGACGCGACGATTCTGGCCGCCGCAGGCATGAAACGGCTCGGCATCGCCGGCTGGCCCGGGGTGGTGTTTCGAGTGCTGAATTTCGCGGAGAGCGTCCCGGCGGTCGGGCAGGGCGCCATCGCCCTGCAATGCCGCGCCGGAGAAGAGGCCAGGTTTGCCCCGGCGCTCGATGCGGCCACGGCGCGCTTCGTCAACCTTGAGCGGGCGTTTCAGGCACGGATCGGGGGCGGCTGCCAGATCGCCTTCGCGGCGCACGCCACGCCCAACCAACTCCATTTCTTCCACGAAAAGACCGGCATCCGCACCTTCCCGCTCACGCCGGTTGATTTCGCCGATCCCGCCGCCACGGCGGCGCGGATGCTGACCGCCTTGGGTTTCTGACAAGGGGCGGTGGCCCGCACCCTATTTGCCTTCCACGGTGCCGATGATCTTGAGCTCTCCAAGTTCAACCCGGCCTTCGCGCTCCCCGGATTTTTTCAGAATCACCCCGTCTGTTTTCCGACCGAAGAATCCGCCGGAAATCTCACTGATGCGGTCGACGGCCTGCCGGAAATTGACGCCGGCTGAACGGATGCTCCCGCGAGCCGTCCACAGCCGCCGCATCTTGCCCGTCTTGAGCAGGACCGGCATATCGTAGGCCATCACCACCACGAAATACCGCTCCTCCTTGGTCATGTCGTACAGGGCCCGGTAGCGATCAGAGAACATGATGCTGTTGCTTTCTTGGCCCAGGGCTTGCGCCACGCCCAGGATCGAGGCGTTGTCCCGGCCCAAACTCGGGAAAGAGGCCTGGTTTCCCCGATAGGTCATCGTTTCGTGAACCGCCTGCATCTCCAGGTTGCTGCGTTCCCCCGCCGTCATGCCCAGGTAGATCGACATCATTTCCGGGGCGGTGCCACTTCCCGTGACGGCCTCAGCCTCCGCCTGCATCGACTGGGCGTACTGCGCGCTGAGTTCGTTGAGCGTATTGAGGTTGGTCAGGTTGTTGTCTACATCGGTGTCGATCCGGGCCGTTACGCCCCAATGGACCATGAGCAGCAGGTCGGCCTTCAGGGTGGATTCCGCCGGGTAATAATTCTGACGCCCGAGATCGGGGGCCAGGGTCCGGGCGATCTTCTGAAAGGGCATTTTCTCCAACGAATTATCGTGGGTCATGCCGGCGAGGTAGTTACCGGGCATGAACACGTAGGTCTCGCGGCGGTTGCCGCCTCCGGCGCTCCGAGCGGCGAGATAGGACGGGTCGGCGGTACCGAGTCCCACGACGAGACGCTCGGCAGGCAGCGCAGGAAGGCAGACCAAGGCAGTGAGCCCGGCGATCCAACGACGCGGGAGTGACGGACGATATGGGGCGGGGTCGGACACGGGGAATACCTCGCTTCTTGCTGCCGGTTGCCGACCGGCGGGTCAAAATGAATTGGGTCGGACTGTCTGGCCCGGTTGCAAATGGGGCTTGCCTTGGCGGGGCCGGCGCATGGCCTCGCCACATGAGCAAGCCAACACCCGGTGCCGCCCTGGCCGGCCGCCGCATCGTCCTGACCCGTCCCGCGGGCTCCTCCGCCGAATGGCGGACCCGCCTTGAGGCGCAGGGCGCCACGGTGATCGACCTGCCGCTCATCCAGGTCACCAAGGACGTCAACCTGGACACGCTTGCCGAGGTGTTTCAGGAGCTGAGCCGCTACGAGTGGATTATCTTCACCAGCGCCAACGGGGTGAAATATTTCTTCGAGGAATTTCACCGGGTCCATGATGACATCCGGACAATCGGTTTGGTCCGCATCGCCGCGGTGGGGGAGGCGACCGCCGCCGCGGTGCGCGAACAGCACCTGCGGGTGGATATTCAACCCAGGAAGGCCAGTGGCGATGAACTGGCGAAGGAACTGATCAGCCGTGAGTCAATGGACAGCGCCAAGGTGCTGGTCGTCACCGGCAATCGCAACCGGGACACCCTGGTCGAGAAGCTCCACGAAGCCCGGACCATCGTGGACCAGCTGCCGGTCTACAAGACGGAGGAGACCGATCTCGCCGCGGATCCGGTGGCCGCGGACTTTCGCGCCAAGGGGGCGGACGCCATCCTCTTTGCCAGTCCCTCGGCCGCCCAGTCGTTCTTCGATCAGGCCGCCGCGCTCAAGCTGGGTGCCAAGGCGATGCGTCCCCTCGCGGGCAGCATCGGGGCGACCACGACCGCGGCGATGAAGCAGCTCGGCCTGCCGGTCGACTTCGAGGCCGGCGAGGCCAGCCTCGACTCGCTGGTGGCGGCCTTGCTGAAAAAACTTAGCCACGGATAGTACGGATCTACACGGATTGGTCTTGGCCTTTATCTGTGTTCATCAGTGTAATCCGTGGTCCAACCTTCTCATGAATGTCCCCTTTCTCGACCTGAAACCCCAGCACGCAGCGCTTCGCACCGAGGTGCTCGCGGCCCTCGCCGACACCTACGACCACACGCGTTTCTGCCTCGGGCGGGATGTGGAGAACTTCGAGAAGAGCTTCAGCACCACCTTCGGCTTCACGCGCACGCTGGGCATGAACAGCGGCACTTCGCCGCTGCACGTCGCCTCGCTCTGCGGCGGCTTCGGCCCGGGCGACGAGATCATCACCACGCCGTTCACCTTCGCCTCCAGCTGCTGGGGCATCAGCTACGTCGGCGCCAAGCCGGTGTTCGTGGACATCGATCCCGACACCTGGTGCATCAGCCCCGAGGCTATCGCCAAGGCGATCACGCCGAAAACCAAGGGCATCGTGGTGGTCCACATCTTCGGCCAGCCGGCTCGGATGGACGAGATCATGGCTGTCGCACAGAAGCACAAGTTGTTCGTCGTCGAGGACTGCGCCCAGGCCGTCGGCGCCCGCTACAAGGGCGTGTCGGTCGGCGGCATCGGCGACTGCGGCACGTTCAGCTTTTATCCGACCAAGAACCTCGGGGCCTGTGGCGAGGGCGGGGCCTTTGTCTCGAAGCACCCCGCGGTGATGGACAAGGCGCAGCTCCTGCGGGTGCACGGTTCTCCGAAGCGCTACACGCACACGGAGATCGGGTTTAACTTCCGCATGGACGGCTTCCAGGGCGCGGTCCTGAACATCAAACTGAAGCATATCGGCGCCTGGACGGCCCGCCGCCGGACCATCGCGGCGCAATACCGCGCCGGCATCAAGCGGCCGGA
>JANMTJ010000232.1:0-4379 GCA_031390295.1 Oleiharenicola sp. | reverse complement strand
TCAAGGGATTGGGCGTCACCGCCGTGTGGGTCACCCCACCGTTCCAGAACAAGCCTGTGCAGACGGGTTCCGCCGGCTACCACGGCTACTGGGTGACCGATTTCCTCAAGATCGACCCGCACCTCGGCACCAACGACGACTTCCGCCGGTTCGTGGAGCAGGCCCATGCCCGCGGGTTGAAGGTCTACATGGACATCATCGTCAATCACACGGCGGATGTCATCCATAACCCGGACAACCGGGTCGACTATCTCGACGCCAAGACCCATCCCCTGCGCGACGCCACCACCGGCGCGGCGCTCACCGAGCACGGTTTCGCCTACAATGGCCTTGGTGACACCGCGCGGCCCGCCCTTTCGGCCGAGCGCAGCTTCGCCTATGTGCCCATCGTGCCCGCGGCGGAAAAGTCCGTGAAAAATCCCGCCTGGCTCAACGACGTCACGCTTTACCATAACCGCGGCAACTCCGCGTTCCGCGACGAGAGCTCCATCCATGGCGACTTTGTCGGCCTGGACGACATTTTCACCGAACACCCGCGCGTCGTGCAGGGCATGATCGAGCTGTTTGGTTCCTGGGTGCGCGACTACGGGGTGGATGGTTTCCGCATCGATACCGCGCGACACGTGAACGTCGAGTTCTGGCAGGCTTTCGGCCCCGCCCTCCGCGCGGCGGCCCGCGCCGCCGGCCGGCCGGCCTTCATCCAGTTCGGCGAGGTCGCCAATGACGCCCTCGATGTCGAGCTGCTCAGCGAGTTCTCCACCTACATGCCGCTGGATACGACGCTCGACTTCGGTTTCTTCACCGCCGCCCGCCGCTTCGTGTCCAAGGGCGGCCCGGCCGCCGCGCTCAGCGACCTCATCCTGCGCGACGATCTCTACACTGACCACGACAGCAACATCCACTCCACGACCACCTTCATCGGCAACCATGACGCCGGCCGTTTCGGGTATTTCCTCCAGCAGGACAATCCCGGCGCCTCTCCCGCCCTGCTCGCTGATCTTGTCCGGCTCGGCCACGGCCTGCTCTACCTTACGCGCGGCCAGCCCGTGCTCTACTATGGCGATGAACAGGGCATGGTCGGTCGCGGGGGCAACGACATGCAGGCCCGCGAGGACATGTTCCCCGCCAAGGCGCCCGACTTTCGCGATGCTCCTCTGCTCGCCACGACCCGCACGGGGGCTGACGACAAGTTCGATCCCGGTCATCCCTTCTACCGGTTCTTCGCCCAGCTGGCCGCCCTGCGCGCCGCCCACCCGGCCCTACGCACCGGCGCGATGCTGCTCCGCGACAGTGGCCAGCCCGGGCTGTTCGCCTTTTCGCGCATCGAGCGTGGCGAAAAGATTGAATACCTGGTCGCGCTGAACAATTCCCGCCGCGAAACGCTCACCGCCAGTCTTCCCACCAGCCAGCCGGTCGGGGCAGCCTTCCAGCTGCTCTTTGATTCCCGCACCGGTGCGGGCTCCGCCGCCACGCTCACCGCCGACGCGACCGGCCGCGTGACCGTCGTGCTCGATCCCCTGCAGTTTGCCGTCTGGCGGGCCGCCGCCGCGCTGCCGGCGCAGACCGGTCCGCTCCATGTGGCCCTCGTCAATCCGGCCGATGGCGCCACGCTGACCTTCAGCCGGCGCGATCTCGACGGCCATCGCTTCCCCTCACGCCAGGAATTGCGCGCCGAGATGGGTGGGGGCGACGGCTTCGCCGAGGTCACCTTCACCATGACCCGCTCGTCGCGCCCGGGACAGTACGATCTACTCGGTACCGACGATGCGGTGCCGTATCGCGTTTTCTGGAGTCCGCCCGCCGACCTCATCCCAGGGGAACGGCTCACCTTCAACGCCACGGTCAATGACCTGCGGGGCCGGACAGCAGCAGCAGCTGTCGTCGGGGTGAAGGTGGCTCCGGCCAAATTTCCCTTCGGTATCGCCGGTGCCACCGGGCCCGTCATTCAGTCCGCGCCCCCCGGGACCGCTGTGCTCACGCCCGGGACACCGCTGGTGCTCCGGGTTGTCGCCGGGGGCACCGGCCCGCTCGAATACCAATGGATCCGCGATGATGCCGAGATCCCCGGCGCCACCGACGCCAGCCTGGTTGTCACCACCCCGGGACGTTACATCGGGCTTGTGCGCAACCGTGCCGGCACGGCTTTCGCTCCCGCCACGGTGGTCGCGCCGGCCGCGGTCCCCGCTCATTCCGGCGGCCGCATCGAAACACCGACCGTCCCGCCCTCAAAATTAGTCGTGGCGCGTCGCGTCGATGTCTGGCTCCCGCCGGGTTACGACGCCAACGCGGCCGAGCGTTACCCGGTGGTCTACATGCACGACGGCCAGAATCTTTTTGATTCCGCGACGAGCTATGGCGGCGTGCCGTGGTCGGCCGATCTCGCCATGGCGCGGCTGATGGCCGCCGGCCGGTCGCGCGGTGCCATCATCGTTGGTGTCTGGAACACACCGGCCCGTTTTGGCGAATACCTGCCGGAGAAGGCGGTGACCGCCGCCCAATACGCGGATTTCGTTGCGCGGTACAAGTTCCCGTCCGCCCCGCCGCAGGGTGACGCCTACCTGAAATACCTGGTCACGGAGCTGAAGCCCTTCATCGACCGCACCTACCGCACCCGGCCGGAACGTGAGCACACGTCCACGATGGGATCAAGCATGGGAGGCCTGATTTCCGCCTACGCCATCTGCGAATACCCGGAGGTTTTTGGCGGGGCCGGCTGTGTCTCGATCCACTGGCCGCTGGGCGACGGCGTGATCATCGACTGGTTCGCCCGTCACTTGCCCAAGCCCGGCAAGAACCGGATCTACTTCGACTTCGGTACCGAAACACTCGATGCCACCTATGAACCCTACCAGCGGCGCGTGGACGCCGTCATGCGCGCCGCGGGCTACCGCGAGGGCCGCGACTGGCTTACCCTGAAGTTCGCCGGGGCCACGCACTCGGAGCGCAGCTGGCGCGAGCGCGTGGATCTCCCGCTGCTGTTCCTGCTCAAGCCGGGTGCGTAGTCACTTCCCCGCCTGGATCCGCCCGATGAGCAGCCGGATGGAGGCGGAGATTTCCGCATCGCCCTCGTCCCGTGACATGCGCCAGGCATCGGCCAGGTGGTCGAGCGCTTCCTGCCGGCGCTGCAAGCCGTAGAGGAGATTGGCCGTGCGGAGTTTGCTGGCGACAGGCACCGGTCCGCTGCGCGTAGCGGCAATCAGGGCTTGGGTCGCTTCGGCTGGCTGTCCGCGTGCTTCAAGAATCTGCGCGGCGCGGAAATGGTTGGCCTGATTGCCGGGCTGGGGGACGGTGTGCCCGAGGCTGATTTCTTCCGCGTCCTTCGTTTTGCCCTGGGCGTGCAGCCGCGCCACCAGGTCTTCCAGCGCCGCTTCGTTGGTGGGATCGGCCCCGAGCACGGCGCGGTAGTCGGTTTCCGCCGCGACCGGGTCACCGGCATTCTGCGCGAGGCGTCCCCGGAAAAACTGCAGGGTCAGGGATCGGGGATCCCGGGCCAAGGCTTGATCAAACCAGCGCCGGCCTTCGGTGTAGCGCTTGGTGCGCGTGTAGAAATCGGCGACGGCCGGTGTCATCATCGCCTGTTCGCGCGGCGTGCAGGCGGGGTAGGTGGCCAGCAGGATCTTCTCGGCCTCGTCGAAACGACCCAGGCGGGCCAGCTTGATGGCCTCGTCGGTGGCCAGGGCGAAGTGCGCCGGCTGAAGCCGACGGACCTGGCGCACCCGTTCCAGGGCGCCGGCTGTGTCGCCGGTGTCGTCGGTCAACTGCAGTTCGATTTTGGCGAGATCGGGATTTTCGGGATCCTGGGCGGCGGCTATCCGCACCACCTCCAGGGCCTGCCGGAGAGTTTCCGGCTGGCGGCGGATCGCCGCGAAGCGGGCCGTCTCCCGCACCAGGCGCGCTTGGTCCTCCGCATAGGTGAGCTGGTTGGGAAACGGAAGGTTTCTCGTGATGAGCGCGATGCGTTGCAGCACGTCGTATCGCTCGGTTGCCGTGTAGCCGGTGGCGGCGGCGGTCGCCGCGGAATCAAGCCAGGACCCGCGCCCCGTTTGCCCGGTGAACAGCGCCCGTTCCACGCCCTCCGCCATGAGCCGGGCGATGCGGTAATTGCCCTCCCAATCGGGATGCACGTGCTCGAACAACAGTTCTCGTCCTGGAATCCCGCCTTGGGCGGCGGGATCGGAGCCGAGTTCGAGCGCCGCATCAACCAGTGTCACCGGAGGGTTCTCGCGGGCGACGGCCCGGGCCCTCTCGTTGAGCCGCGGGTCGGGCCGGAAGCGCAACGCGTCCCATTGCTGGGCCACGAGGAACTGGGTTCTCGCTTCCGCGGTCCGGCCCGCCCGCCATTCCAGTGAACCGAGCATGAAGGCGGTGTCGGCATACTG
>JANMTJ010000216.1:0-1781 GCA_031390295.1 Oleiharenicola sp. | reverse complement strand
GTTGCCGTCGGCTCTGACCTCGATCACCCCGCCCGGCTGGTCAGTGGCCAGGCAGAGTTTCCCGTCCACCCGGCCCAGCTGGTAGGTCACGTAGACCACGCGCGGGGCCTCCACGGCGCCTAGTTCAAACAATTTCAGCTCCCGCGGACCGGTCACCACCATACCATGCTGGCCGGGCTCGTTTCCAGTCAGATAGACCCCGGTTAGTTTGGCTTCCAGCCCGGCGCGCTCGGCAGGCTCCACTCCGACGAATCCCGCCGGGCCACCGTCGTGGCCGAAGGGTCCGGACAGAAAGACAATCCCGGCGAGCAAAACGACCACCGTGATGGCGAGGGCGATCACCCGGGGTTTGCTGGCCACGTCGGATGGCGCTGGTTCCGGCACGGGCAGTGCGTTCCCCGCCGGTTCAAACTCGGCCCGGGACTCCCGGATGGACTGGTTGCGCGTGGCGGTGGCGGTCCCATCCAGCTCGGCCATCACTTCCTCGACGGTGAAAATCTGCGCCGGAAGATCGCGGCGATGCACATCATAGAGGATCAGCTTCTTCTGCTCAGTGCGAAGGAGGTAGCTTTCGCGCCGGACCTGAACGCGGATCTCCGCATCCGCCGCGGTGTTCTCGACCGGGTCCACCTCGCAGAAATTCCGGAGCAGGAGCAGGAGATCCTCCGTCCCCACGTCGCGACGCTCAATGTGCGACAAGGCGGCAAAGGACCGGGCGTCCGGAGCCAGGTTGATGAGGATGATCTGATACAGCGGTTTCACGGGTTGTCTCCCACGAGGTAGACGGGCCAGCCATTGAAACCCGTGCGCAAGCGCCCGGTGGCGAGGTTGCCGTCGTCAAATTGGCGGTCGAGCGCGAGCAGTTCGGCCCGGGTGAGTTCCAGCGGAAACGCCGGGGCGAAGGCGGTCAGCATCACGGCGCCCCGGCCGTTCCAATCGTAACGACCCCCGAACGGCGAAGGATCGGCCCAGTTGGTCTCCACCAGGGCTTCCTCCATGCCCCGGGGCACGGTGATCTCCCCCGAGGTGGGCGGGGGCCAAGCGCGGTGCAGTCGCTGGTAACCCTGAAAGGCGGCGGCAAACTCCTGCATGTCGGCCATGAAGCGGGCACCGCCCCGATGCCGCCGCTCGCGACCGAGCCAGGTGAACACCAACCCGCCCGCGAGCACGATGACAAGCAGGACGAGCATCATTTCCGCCAGCGTGAAGCCGGAGGCACGGGACCCACCCCGCCCCCACCCCATGATTCGAAATCTGTGCCGCGGAGAACTCATGGCTCGGCGCCGGCGGTTTCAACTCTCCACCGGATGAAAGCCCACGTCGGGCAGGGTGCTGCGGCCGGCTTCCTCCAGGGTGGTCCAGCCGATGAGCGCCTTCTTCAGGCCGTCGTGACGGAGCGAGCGGTGGCCGACCCGCTTGGCCTCCTCGATCAGCAGCGCGACGCTCTGCTTCTCGGTGATGAGTTCGCGCATCCGCTCGGAGACTTCGACAAATTCATAGATGCCCACGCGCCCGCTGTAGCCGGAGCCGAAGCACTTGGGACAGCCGCGGCCGCGATAAAGCGTGACCGGCACGCCTTCGTACCCGGAGAAAAACTCGGCCAGCTCGTTGTCCGAAGCCTGGTATTGCTCCTTGCACGATGAACAGATGCGCCGCACCAATCGCTGGGAAAGCACGCCCATGGTCGTCGGCGCCACCAGGTAGGGATCCACGCCGATCTCCACCAGCCGGGTGACGGCCTGCAGGGCATTGTTCGTGTGCAGCGTCGTCAGCACAAAGTG
>JANMTJ010000127.1:0-4397 GCA_031390295.1 Oleiharenicola sp. | reverse complement strand
GCGGCGGCCAGCTGGGCGGCACGCTCGACATCGTCCGCCGAGGCCGAGGTGAAGGTGGGTTCCAAGGATGCGTTCTTCGCGGGGTCGAAGCCCTTGAAGGAGTCACCTCCGAAGCCACTGGAACCAAAGCCGATGAGGGAGCCGCCGTCAGGTTTCATATTGGGTGATATTTGTGGGCGGGGTGCCCTCACCCCGCGAGTCTAAAGGTGGAACGCGACCTGCCTACACACCCCGCCCTGTCGGGCACCCCTCTTCATAGGGGGGACTACGGCTGCGAGGGTTTATTTCCCCACTATCAAGAGGGGTGGCGCTGCGCCGGGGTGTGTTGAATGACTGGCGATGATTCGAAAAGTCCCGGCTCACCCAAATCTATCCGGATTTAGCAACGTAAGATCCACCGCCGGTTTGCGGCCGGTGATGATCTCGGCGACCAGCCGGCCGGTGCCGGGAGCCAGCGTGACCCCGAGCATGGCGTGACCGCAGGCGGCGGTGAGGTTGGCCAGGCGGTTGAACCGGCCGACATAAGGCAGGCCGTCGGGCGACACCGGGCGGTAGCCAAACCAGGGTTTCACGCCGGCAAAGTCAGCGGGCGTCAATTCCGGCATAAAGGCCAGGGCCCCGGCGATGATCTGCTCCACCCGTTCGGGCCGTACGCGGTCGTCGTGCCCGGCAATTTCCATGGTGCCCCCGAAGCGCAGGGTGTCACCCATCGGGGTGACGGCCACCCGACGTTCCTTCAGGATGAAGGGCTTGGTGATGCGAAGGCGCGGCTTGGGCAGGGTAAGGCTGTACCCCTTGCCCGCCTGCATCGGCAGGCGCAGGCCCAGCCCGGCCAGCATGCCCGCCGACCACGAGCCACCCGCGAGCACAAATTCATCGGCGATCAAGTCGCCCGCCGTCGTGTGGGCGGCGGCGAGGCGGCGGTCCATCGTCCGCCAGCCATAAATCGTGGTGCTCCACTGGAAGCGGACACCCATTTCCCGGAGCAGGCCGGTCAGCGCGGTGGTGAAACGGGCCGGCGTGCAGTGGGCATCGATCGGGAAGTAGACCGACCCGGCGATGTTCAGTTTAACCCCCAGGCCGAGCGCCGCGGTCTGGGCGGCATCGAGCACGCGTGCCTCCACCCCGAGTTGGTTGGCGAGGCGGGCGAGTCCGCCTGCCTCGTCATCGAGCCCCTGCTGGGTCTGACAAAGATTGACCAGGCCGGCTCGCTGGTATTCGGACTGCCGGCCGGTAAGATCATCCAATTCCTCGAACAATTTCTGGCTGTGCAGACACAGATCCCGCAGGATCGGGGCGGCCCGGGCCACCCGACCGCGGTTGCTCGCCCGCCAGAAGTGCCAGCCCCAACGCATCAGCTCCGTGTCCAAACGGGGCCGGATGTAGAACGGGCTGCGGGAATTGAGCATCCATTTGAGCCCCTTCCAGACCATGCCCGGCGCGGCCAGCGGAATGATGTGGCTCGGCGAGATGTAACCCGCGCTGCCGCTGGCGCAGTCGGCGTGCCCGGCGGCGTTACGCTCCACGACGGTGACGTCGCAGCCCTCGCGGGCGAGGTAATAAGCCGTGCACAGCCCCACGATGCCCCCGCCGCAGACGATGACGGACTTGTCCGCGCGCATCGCTCAGCGGCTCTCCTGCGGAACTTTTGTGGGAGCGTGCTTGCACGCGACAAGCGAACTGTCGCGACCAAGGTCGCTCCCACAAAATAAATTGTGATTCATGGGCTGATGCCTCATCGTATGCCCCAGGCAAACGGGTCGGCCGGATCGAGCAGCAGCGTCGCCTCCCCCATGACATGCGCGGAGCCGGTGATCGTGGGGATGATCTTGTCACCTTGCTTGCGGTATTTCGCGCGGAAAAGGCTGCCCACAATGCTCTCCTGCACCCACTCCGCCCCGACCGCCAGTTCGCCGTCGGCGGCGAGGCAGGCCAGCTTGGCGCTGGTTCCGGTGCCGCACGGCGAACGGTCATAGGACTTGCCGGGGCACAGGACAAAATTGCGGCGGTTGGCGCCGGGCTTGGTCCCGGGACCGAAGAGCGCGATGTGATCAATCTCCGGGAAGCCGGAATCCCCCACGGCCTGCCGGATGCGGGAGCAATATTCCTTCAGCTGCGGGATGTTATCGAGCTCGAGGCGCTGGTCGTGCTGCTCGATCAGGCAGAACCAGTTCCCGCCCCAGGCGAGGTCGCAGTTCACGTCGCCGACCCCGGGCAGGTAGAGCGGCAGGTCCTTCTCGCGACGGTAGGCCGGCACATTGTTGAAGGTGACCTCGCCGCCCGCGCCAAGCACCGCCTCGATCGCTCCGACGGGCGTGTCGAGCTTCACCGGGCCCGCCTTGAGCCGGCCGGCGTGGGCCAACGCCACCACCACGCCGATGATGCCGTGCCCGCACATGCCAAGACAGCCGACATCGTTGAAGAAAATGACCCCGAACTGGCAGGACTTGTCGTGCGGCTCGACGAGCAACGCGCCCACGAAGACATCAGAACCCCGGGGCTCGCAGACGATGGCCGTGCGGAACCTGTCGTGCTTGGCCGCAAACACCTTCACGCGCTCGCTGAGCGGGCCGCCGCCGAGGTCGGGGCCGCCCTCCAGCACGAGCCGCGTGGGTTCGCCGCCGGTGTGGGTGTCAAGGACCTTGATCTGTTGGAACGCGGTCATCGGATGAGAGGAGTGGACCACTTAATCCCTTCACTTCCGGCATGAAAAGCAAAAAGCCGGTCTCCTGAGGGAAGCCGGCGGGGTGGCAGCACAGCGGAAACTCAGATGGCGGAGTCGCCGTGCTCGTCGGTGCGGATGCGGATGACATCCTCGACCGGGGAGACGAACACCTTGCCGTCGCCGATCTTGCCCGTCTTGGCGCCGTTCACGATGGCGGCCACGACCTTGTCCTTGAGCTCGTCGGTGACGACCAGCTCGAGCTTGATCTTGGGGAGGAAGTCCACGGTGTATTCGCTGCCGCGGTAGATCTCGGTGTGCCCCTTCTGGCGGCCGAATCCCTTGACCTCGGTGACCGTCATGCCCTCGACGCCCACCTGCGTGAGCGCTTCCTTAACGGCTTCCAGTTTGAAGGGCTTGATGATGGCGGTGATGAGTTTCATGGGGCGTTGGGATTGGCTGGTAGTTTCCGGATGATGACACAGGGCGCAAGCCTAGAGGCGAAAAACGCCATCGATGCCCAGTGACCGCCAAGATACGAACAGCCGGTGGAGGCTCAGGTCGCGCCCTCGTCGACCTTGATGTGCAGTTCCTTGAGCTGCTTGGCCGTGACGGGCGTCGGGCTCTGGGCCATGAGGTCCTGCGCCTTCTGGGTCTTGGGGAAGGCGATGACGTCGCGGATGCTGGTCGTGCCGCAGAGCAGTGCGCACATGCGGTCGAGGCCGAAGGCGATGCCGCCATGCGGGGGCGCGCCGTAGGTGAAGGCCTTGAGCATGTAGCCGAAACGGCTCTCGACCACGTCGGCCGGGATCTTGAGCACGTCCTCAAAGACTTTCTTCTGCAGGGCCGGCTGGTGGATGCGGATCGAACCGCCACCCAGCTCCATGCCGTTCAGGACGACATCGTAATGCTGGCCGCGCACGGCCTTCGGGTCGCTGTCGAGCAGGCCGGCATCCTCGGGCACGGGGGCCGTGAACGGGTGATGCGTGGCCGCGTAGCTGCCCTTCTCCTCGTCGTAGGACATGAGCGGGAAATCGACGACCCACAGGAAATTCCACTGGTCGGGCCGGAGCGTCATCTTGCCGCGCTTGACGAGCAGCTGGGCGGCCTCAAGGCGGGTGCGGCCGAGGATGGCGCAGGCACGGTCCCACGGGGCGGCGGCGAAAAACACGATGTCGCCGTTCTCGATGTTGAGGCGCTTGGTCAGCTCGGCCTTCTCGGCGTCGGAGAAAAACTTCACGATGGGCGACTTCCATTCGCCGTTCTCGACCTTGATGAAGGCGAGGCCCTTCGCGCCGAGGGATTTCGCGATCTCCTCGAGCGCGCCGATCTCACCCTGCGTGATGTCGGCGAGGCCCTTGGCGTTGAACGCCTTCACGCAGCCGTGCGCGGCGACGGTCGAGGCGAAGACCTTGAAGCCGGAACTCTTGAAGGTGTCGCTGAAATCCACGAGCTCCAGCGCGAAGCGGGTGTCAGGCTTGTCCACGCCGTAGCGGTTCATGGCGTCCTTGTAGGCAAGGCGCGGGAACGGCACGGGCAGGTCGTGGTTGAGCACGTCCTTCCAGACCTTCTTCAGCATGCCCTCGAAGAGCGCGTAGATGCCCTCGCGGTCGATGAACGACACCTCGACGTCGATCTGGGTGAACTCCATCTGCCGGTCGGCACGCAGGTCCTCGTCGCGAAAGCAGCGGGCAATCTGGAAATATTTCTCCACGCCCGCGACCATGAGGATCTG
>JANMTJ010000122.1:0-3059 GCA_031390295.1 Oleiharenicola sp. | reverse complement strand
CGCGGCAGGCGATGAGCAGCTGGCCATGAAAGAAGAGCTTTTGCAGCGTGGTCTTGGCCTGGGTGGCCGCACCCCAGACGGCACGGGACCGACCGGTGTCGGCAAAATCCTCCGAGCTGAGCGGCCCGCGGGCGGTGATCTCGGCGAACAGGCGGGTGGCGATTTCCCTTTGCCTCGGTGACAAACGGCCGGACCATGAGCCGTTGCGGCGGGTGCGATGGCGCATCTCGGCCTGCAGGTGCGGCCAGGCGTCGAGGGTCAGGGCCACGAGGGTGTGGTCGGTGGGCAGATGGTGCTCAAAGGCGGTGCGGGCAGCGGCGGGGAGGATCGGACCGTCGCCATGGAGATGCCGCATCAGTCCGCCCTCGCGGTATCCCTGCACCCGGTTGCGGAGAATCAGGTCGTGCATCCGGCCGCAGACATTGATCGGGTCGATCTGGACGTATCCATGATGGGCAAGGGCGGTGGCGATGTCGGCGACGGGTTCGTCGAGCAGCAGGGCGCGACGCATGAACCGGCGGGCGGTGGCGGGATCGAGGCGGAGCGGGGTCATGCGAAGCAGGAAGGAATGGCCACAAAAAGCACAAAAACCTCAAAAACAGAATAGCAGAACCTGCCTGGCCGACCAGTTGGGGCATTCCGCCGTCGCCCAAGGCTATGGCGGACAAGAAGGCCCCTCCCACAAAGACGGGTAAATAACAAGGCCGCGCTTTGGGCGCGGCCTGAAGGGAAGAGATTCCGGTGGGGTTACTTCTTGGGTGTGTTGGCCTCGATGTCAGCCAGGCGCTTGTCGAGGGTGTTCATCTCGCTGACGAGGCGTTCCTCGATCTTCTTGCGCTCGGTGCTGTTGACGATGCTCAGGTTGGAGGCGTCGCGCACGATGTTGGCGGGCAGGGAGAGGAGGCGGGTGATGAGGCCCTGGTCCTTGAAGCTGCTGAGATAGAGGGCGGTGATCTCGTGGGAGAGCCGCATCGAGTCCTGCGCGACCGACTGCGAGGCGAGGAGTTGGGTGTTGAGCTCCTGGTTGCGGGACATCTCGGAGGTCAATACGCCGCTGATCTGGTCGGAAATGCGCTGGCTGTAGGCGGTGATGGACTCGCGGGTGAGATTCTGGTCCTTGGACATTTCGGCCAGGATGGGCTGGATTCTCTCCGCCATGCGGCTGGAAACCTTGTCGACCTGCTCGTTTTGCAGTTTTTCGGCCTCCTCGGGGCTCTTGGGCAGGGGATTGTAAGGCTGCACCTTCTTGGCGATGGCCTCGGCGAGGGCATCAACCTTCTCGGCGTTAAGCTTGGCGACTTCCTCCTCGGTCATGAACACGTCGGCGGCGCGCTTCGAGATGGCGTCCTTGAGCAACTGGTTCACCGACTCGATATGCCGGCGGGTTTCCTCCGCGGAGGCCTTCATCTCGGCATTGGTCTGCTCGCGCAGGTCATTCATATCCTTCTGCTGCCTGGTCGCAAGGTCGGCGATGGTCTTCTGGTTCAACCAGAAGGCAACGCCGACGATCAGGACGGCGGTGAGAATGATCGCGGGGATTTGGTCTTTTAACTTTTGCCACATAGTGAGTATCGGGTTGGGTGGGTGTGCTCGGACATCGCTAGCAGGTGTTAGTTCAAAAGCAATTCCTCCCTTACCAGCCTCCCGTGTCCTAAAATGAGCCTAAACCGCTACGAACAAGCAATCTTTGACTATTGGGAGAAGCAGCCCGATGAGCGCCGCCACTGGGTGGCCAAGGTGACTGAAATGGCGCGAAATCAATCGGCCGCCGAGGCCGCCCGGCCGTTGGAGCGCGAGTTGTGGGAATACTTTGTCGAGCGCCGGCAGCATGTGCCGCAACTGCGGGACCCGGGTCTCCAAGGGCTGTCGCGCGTGAGTTTGTTGAACCTCGCGGAGCACGTGATCCGGCTGTGGGGGCCGCCCCCGAAACCGCGCAAACCGGGCGGATCATACTGACCGCCGGGAACCGTAACCTGATGTTTTCACAATTTTGCAATTACTGTATTTACAAAACGACCAAGAGGATACATTTCATATTCACAAGTTATCCACGCGATGGAAAACACCACCAGCTCGGTTGAGCAACCACCGCAGCGTCACGTTGAAGTAAGGGCCAAGACTTACGTTCTGGATACAAACGTCCTGCTGCACGACCCGCAATCCATCTTCAAATTTGAAGATAACAACCTCGCGATACCTGTCGAGGTGCTCGAGGAGCTCGACGCCATCAAGGGCGAGCAGTCCACCGAGCGCGGCCGCAACGCCCGGCGCGTGCACCGCATCCTGCAGGAGCTCCTGCCGGACTCCCGTTCCATGCACGAGGGGGTCAAGCTGCCCAACGGCGGCACCCTCTCGGTCATCATCAACCGCTACCTCGTGGAGAACAACTGGTCGTCACCCGCCATGCAACGGCTGCGCGCCGTGCTCTCCGATTTCACCAAGAAGGACAACCGCATCATCGCCTCCGCGCTGTTTGTCCAGGAGACTTTCCCGCCGCCGACCATTTTGGTCACCAAGGACGTCAATGTGCAGCTCAAGGCCCGCGCCGTCGGCCTTGAGGCCCAGGATTACCTCAACGACAAGGTGCCCGAGGCGGTCAGCGACGACGATTCCTACCAGACCGTCACCCTCGATGTGTATGAGATGCAGCGTTTCTGCTCCGAGGGCGAGCTGGAGCTCGGCGAGGACGTCGCGAAAAAGCTCTACCTCAACGAATACGTCCTGCTCATGACCCCCGAGGGCAAGACGATGCCCGGCCGTTACTACGGGGCCAATGTCGTGCGCCGCCTGCAGATCCCGGATTTCGTCAAGGCCCCCGGCGGCATCCCGATCCGCCCGCGCAACCTGGAACAGCAGTTCTTCGTCGATGCCCTGATGGACGACAGCATCTCGCTGGTCACCTGCTTCGGCAAGGCCGGCACCGGCAAGACCCTGCTCTCGACCGCCTGCGCCCTCTTCCAGACCACCGACGAGCGGTCCATTTACGACGGGCTCTCGATCTCCCGTCCGGTCATCGCCCTCGGCAAGGACATCGGGTTCCTCCCCGGCACGCTCGAGGA
>JANMTJ010000182.1:0-2395 GCA_031390295.1 Oleiharenicola sp. | reverse complement strand
GCTCTCCAAGCGCGAGAACGAGGTGCTGGTGTTGCTGGCCCAGGGCTACCTCTACAAGGAGATCGCCGAGGCGCTCGGGATCAGGCTGGACACCGTCAACACCTACATCCGCCGCATCTACGAAAAGCTGCACGTGCACTCGCGCTCCCAGGCCGTGGCGCGGTTCACCAACCTGGGCTAGGCAGCGGCGGATCGCGGTCCTGCACGACCCGGGAGCGTGCACCCTCGGGCGGCTAACGGCTGCTCAGCATGATGCTCGTTGCCGCCAGGCCCGGGGATTCGGCTTTGAATTCAATCGCGCCGCCCCGGCGCGTCGTCTGCACGATGGCCTGGGCCAGGCCGTTGAACGTCGAACGGCTGCCGGCTTGGTCGGGCTCGTGGCAGGCGGGGTCGCCGTTGCCGACGCCGATCAGCCGGGCCGGCCCGGTGAGCGTGAAGGTGACCTTGTTCCCGGCGTCCGGCACGACCCGACCCAGCGCATCCACCACCTCGACCTGCACCACCGCGAGATCGGCACTGTCCGCGGTGAGCGCGGAACGGTCGGCGGTCAGGCGGATGGCGGCGGGCGCGCCGGTGGTTTCCCGCGTGGCCTCGACCGGACCGGTTTGATGCACGCCTTTGGCGACGAGTTGGCCGGGCGCATACTTCACCTTCCATTCGAGGTGGTGAAGCGACGTGACGGTTTGTTTGCCTTGCGAGACCCCGTTGAGGAACAGCTCCACTTCCTTGCAATTGCTGTGGACCCAGACGGGGATTTCCCGGCCCTCTTTGCCGGGCCAGTTCCAGTGGGGGAAGAGGTGCAATACCGGCGCTTTGGTCCACCCCGCCTTGTAGTAGTAATAACTGTCCTTGGGATTTCCGCAGATGTCCATAAAACCATAATGGCAGTTGATGACCGGCCACCCGAACGGGCGGGGCTCGCCCTTGTAGTCGAATGCGGCCCACACGAAGCCGCCCCCGATAAACTCGCGGCCGGCGACCGGCGGCCAGGCGTTTTCCACGGTCTGGCCGGCGGGACCGGCCGAGATACTGTAGGCCGAGATGTGGCCGCGCTCGCGGTCGCCGTAATAGTCTTCCCAGTGGTCGGTCGTGTAGACACCGCGGGTGCTGATCTCGCTGGCGATTTCGGAGGCGACGATCGGATGCTTGGGGAACAGTTTGTGGGCGGAATCATAGACCCAGGGGTTGTAGTTGATCCCGAGCACATCGAGTTCACCGATCATGCCCCCGGGGCTGTCAAAGGCGCTGTTCATCGCGGCGGTCATGGGACGCGTCGGGTCGAGTTCATGAACGCGCTTTCGCATCTCCCGCGCGATTCGGGCGGCTCCCGGCGAGGCCCCGATCCACTGCTCGTTGCAGATGGACCAAAGGATGATGCTCGGGTGGTTGCGGTCGCGCAGGATCAGGGCGCTGAGATCCTGATGCTGAACCGCCGGTGTATCCTCCGGCACCTGATCGGTATAGGTGTCACCGAAGTGGCGGTTCTCGGCGATGACGAGGAAACCCAGGCGGTCGCACTCATCGAGCAGAAAGGGCGCGACCGGGTTGTGCGACATGCGGATCGCATTGCAGCCGACATCCTTCAGCCGCTCCAGTCGCCAGGTGAACAGGCGATCGGGCATGCCCACGCCGACTCCGGCGTGGTCCTGGTGCATATTGACGCCCTGCAACTCGAGTCGCTTGCCGTTGAGGAAAAACCCGTGATCGGCGTCGAAACGGATGTGCCGCACGCCGAACTTCGTCGTCACCTCATCGACAACTTTACCCGCGACGTTGACGGTGCTACGCAACGTATAAAGACAGGGGTTGTCCGGCGACCAAAGCCGGGCCTGGGCCATCGGGATGGATTGGTGGAAGTTGCGGGTGGCGCCCGGGGCGAGCTGCTGGGTGGAAGAATCGGTGGCAAGCTTCCGGCCGGCCGCGTCGAATATCTCGCTCTGGATCGTGGCCTGAAGACCTGCCGCGCTGGTATTGGCAACCTCGGTGTTCGCCTGGACGATCGCGTCCGCATGGACGCCGTCGCCCGGATCGGACACGGTCGGCGCAACAAAGATACCGTCCGGGGCGACATGGACGGGGTCGACCTCCACGAGCCGGACATGACGATGGATGCCGCCGCCTTCATACCACCAACCATCGTAGCGCGGATCCACCTGCACGACGATGAGGTTCTCGCCGCCGGGATGGGCCGCCGCGGTGACGTCGTACCGCGAACGCGTGTAGCCGCTGTATTGGCTGCCGATCAATTTTCCGTTCATCCAATAGTGGCTGTTGCTGAATACGCCGTCGAACTCCAGCCACAGTCGCTTGCCCCTCGCCTCGGCGGGAATGACGAACGACTTGCGGTAGACGGCGGGGCGGACTGGCAGGAAAGCGTGCAGCCAATACCAGTCGG
>JANMTJ010000129.1:0-5394 GCA_031390295.1 Oleiharenicola sp. | reverse complement strand
GGCCATCACGTATGACTTCGTCGGGGAGAAGGACAAGGCACTGGTGGAATACGCCCGGCTGTTCCGGACCCCATCCACCGTTTTGATGAACGTCCATGAGTTCAAGCGGGGCTTCAGCACGCTGCACGGTGACCCACGGTTTGAGGCGCTGCTGAACGACCCGGCGAACAACCGGCCGCTCTTCTGACGAAGAGCGGAACACCCAACGCCCAACGTTTAACTTTTAACGCCTAAGTGACCAATTCACGATCCATGATAAAACTGGTTTGTCATTCTGAACGGAGTGAAGAATCCACGGTATCGACCCTGATGCCACCGACGGATGCATGGATTCTTCGCTTTGCTCAGAATGACAGAAAAGGGGTACGGTTTTGGCCAAAAACACGCTATGGCTTCAATCCCCGGAGGGCAGGACCTTGAGCGTTGAGAGTTCAGCGTTAAACGTTGAGCGTTCCGCGCCAAAGGGCGCGGTGTTCCTCTCCTACGCCCGCGACGACTCCGCGGCCGCCCGGCGCATCGCCGAGGCGCTGCGCAGCGCCGGCCTGGAGGTGTGGTTCGACGAGAACGAGCTCCGCGGCGGTGACGCCTGGGACGCCAAGATCCGGAAACAGATCGACGCCTGCTCGCTGTTTGTACCGGTGATTTCGGCCCACACGCAGGATCGCACCAAGGGTTACTTCCGCCTCGAGTGGAGATTGGCCGTCGAACAAACGCACCTGATGCTGGAGGGCGTGCCCTTCCTTGCTCCGGTCGTGATCGATCATACGCCGGAGTCCGGAGCCGCGGTGCCACCCGAATTTATGAAGGTGCAGTGGTCGCGCCTGCCCGGCGCGCTGCCCACGCCGCAGTTTGTCGAGCAGGTGAAAAGGCTCTTGGAAGGGAAAACTGTAGGGCGGGGTCTCCGAACCCCGCCTTACCCTGAGCGACTGGGCAAACAGGCGGGGTTCGGAGATCCCGCCCAACAGAAGAAATCCGTTCTCCCTGGCTGGACCTGGGGCGCGCTGACCGCCGTGATCGTCGGCGTCGGTGCGGCACTGTTCATTTCGCTGCGACCAAGGTCGACAGCGCCCTCACCCGCGCAAACCGCCGCGCCGCAGAGCGAAGTGCGACAGTTGGTGGCCAAGGCCATCGCGCTGCAGGACGACTATGCGATGGACGACACGCTGCGGGACAACCTCACGCTGGCCGAGCAGCTCTGCAAACGCGCGGTGGAACTCGATCCGGCGGACGGCGACGCCTGGGCGGTCTATGGCCGGATCTCGCTCAGTCTCGTCAACTTCGATCCAGGCAACAGCCGCCTCGAGCAAGGGCGCAGCCAGGTGCAGCGCGCGATGATGCTGGCGCCCGACTCGCTGGAGGTGCGGCTGGCGCAGTCGGACAACCTGCGCAAGCAGGGCGCGGCGACGCTGCCCGAGGCGGAACGCATCCTGCGCGAGCTCGTGCAGCGCGCGCCCGGCGACAAGCGCGTGCTCCGCATGCTCGCCCTCGTGCTTAACGCGCAGGGACGGTTGGACGAGGCGCTCGTCTACTATGGCCGCTCGGCGGCGTTGCCGGGGGGCGACTCCAAGGCCCTGCTCAATAGCGCCAGCATCTTTTTCCGACAGCAGCGCTACGCCGAGGCCGAGGCGACGATCAATGAATCGCTGGCGCTCCGGCCCACGGCGTCCGGCCGGATGGTGAAGATGTGGTTTCTGATGCGCCGCGACGAACTGGACGCCGCACGGAAACTTCTCGAGACCGTGCCCGCCTCCTCGTTGACGGACGACCGGGCCGCCTACCTGGCCAGCCGGCTGCACCTGTGGTTGGGCGAGCCGGAAAAAGCCCTCGCGATCCTGCGTGCGGCGCCGCGCGACTATTTTGACGACCCATGGGTGGGTGGAATGCCGAAGGCGTTCATGATGGGTTGGGCGCAACAGATGCTCGGCCGCACCGAAGCCGCGCAAGTCGAGTGGCACACCGCCCTGCGCGTCGTGGACCAGCGGCTCGCCGGCACGCCCAACGACCCCAACCTTCTCAGCTATCGCGGCCATCTGCTCGGGTTGACCGGCGATGCGGCGGAGGCGGCGCGCGCCCTCAGGCTTTTCGATCAGATGAGTGCGGGCACCTGGGGGCCGGCCGGCCGCCATTGGACTGCCGCCTGGATCCTGATCGCGGAAAACCATCGCAAGGAGGCGCTCGGGCGGCTCGAGGAGATGCGGCGCGAGTGGAAGAAGAGTGCCGGTTGGCTGTCCGCACTGGGGATTGCCAGCGCTTTGCGGCATGATCCCGAGTGGGCCGCGGTGCGAACCGACCCGCGCTTCCTCGCGGTGCTGGCGGAACTCGAGGCAGCCAAGTGAGTGATCCCACCAAAGCCGTCTTTCTCAGTTACGCCCGCGAGGACGCCGAGGCCGCCAAGCGCATCGCCGACGCGCTGCGGGCGTTTGGCGTCGAGGTCTGGTTCGACCAGCACGAGTTGCGCGGCGGCGACCAATGGGACGCCAACATCCGCGGGCAGATCAAATCCTGCGCGTTGTTCGTGCCGATCATCTCACAGCGCACGGAAGAGCGCAGCGAAGGCTACTTCCGCCGCGAGTGGAAGCTGGCCGTCGACCGCACGCACGACATGGCCGGCAGCCGGGCCTTCATCGTGCCGGTGGTGATTGATGACACGGCCGAGTCCGGCGCTGCGGTGCCCGAGGAGTTCATGCGGTACCAGTGGACGCGGCTGCCCAACGGCGAGCCGTCGCCGGAATTTGTGACGCAGGTAAAGCGCCTGCTCGACGTGCCGAAGAAGCCGGTGATGAAAGCCGAGCTGCCCCGGCCCCCGACCTTGCCGCCCTACCTGAAGCAGGCTGCGTCCCAGGATGAGGCCGGCTCCGCGCCGCCCAGAAAGAGCGGACTCCCGGGCTGGACCTGGGGGGCATTAACCGCCGTCGTGGTCGGCATCGGCGTCGCGCTGTCCGTCTCGCGCAAGCAGGAGCCGTCGCCGGCTGTCGCGCCCGCCCCCCAGTCACCTTCACTTTCTCCTCCGCCCGTGGCGAACGCGAAGTCCGCCCCGGCGGACAAGTCCATCGCCGTCCTCCCGTTCGCCAACATGAGCCCGGAGCCGGAGAACGCCTTCTTTGCCGACGGCATCCACGAGGACGTAATCACGGGCCTCGCCAAGATCCGCGATCTCAAGGTCATCTCGCGCACCTCGGTGCTGGCCTACCGCGACGCGGCCTCGCGCAACCTGAAGAAGATCGCCGCCGACCTCGGGGTGGCGGTCGTGCTCGAGGGCAGCGTGCGTCGCGCGGGCAACAAGGTGCGCGTCACCGCGCAGCTGATCGACGCCCGCACCGACGAGCACCTCTGGGCCGAGACCTATGACCGCGACGTGACCGATGTTTTCGCCCTGCAGGGCGAACTCGCGCGGGAAATCGCCGTGGCGCTCAAGGCCAACCTCACCGCCGGCGAACGATCGCTGATTGAGCGCCGGCCGACGCAGGATCCCGTGGCCTATGATCTCTTTTTGCAGGGCCGGGTGCTGAAGCAGGGGCTCAGCGCGACGGCCCCCCGGGAGTTGTATGAGCCGATCATCGACCGCTATCAACGGGCCATCGATCGCGATCCGGCCTTTGCCTATGCCCAGGCCCAGCTTTCCCTCCTGCACGGGACCATGTATTGGTTTGGCGCGGTCGATCCCTCGCCGGAGCGCCGGGCGCTCTCTCAGGCCGCGATGGAAGCGGCGCAGCGGATCGCTCCGGACGCACCGGAGACCCATTATGCCCAAGGGGCCTTTGCCTACCTGTGTGAGAACGACTGGAACCGGGCGCTCAAGGAGCTCACGGCGGCCGAGGCCGGGCTGCCCAACGATGCGGAGTTGCAGTACCGGATCGGCATCACCTTGCGCCGGCTCGGCCGCTGGCCGGAGGCGCTCAGCCGGATTGAAAAGTGCGTCGCCCTGAATCCGCTGGATCGCAGTTTTGTCACGACGCTCCTGGAGACCTTGTCCGGGATGCGGCGCTATGCAGAATTGCCCGCGCTGGCGACCCGCTACCTGCCGCTCTTCCCGGGCGATGGCTGGTTGAAAGGTTTTGTCATCCGGGGGCAATTTGGCCTCGACGGCAACCGGGCTGGCTACCTGCGGGACATGGGCATGGTGCCGCCGCTGCCCGCCGACAAGCATGGCCTGCAATGGGAGTATACCGAGGCCCTGCGGGCTGGTGATTTGAACGCGGCTGAGCAGGCCCTGGCGGACCCGCGGTTGAAGGGCCTGAATGCCTCGGGCGGGGTCATCGCCCTGCCCACCTCATATCTGCGGGCGGGGATAGCCATGCTCCGCGGTGATCGCGCCTCCGCCCGGGCCCGCGCTGCGGAGGCAACGGCGATCTTCCAGGCTGGCCCATGGTCGCCCCGCCAGCAGCGTCTGGTCAGTCTGAATCTCGCCTTGCTGCGAACCTACACCGGCGACGCGGACCTGCCGGCCATCATGGCGCAACTCGACCAACTGGCCCGGTATGACAGGCTGATGATGGCCGCCGTCTGGGGTGAGACCGCCCGGGTCCTGGCCGTGACCGGCCACCCCGAGGAGGCGCTGACCTGCCTGCGCCGCCTGCTGGCCGGCCCCAGCATCGAGTCCTCCAATGAACTCCGCGATGATCCCTTTCTGGCCTCGCTGAAGAGCGATCCACGCTTTGAGGAAATTCTCAAGTCCGCCCGGCCACTTTGACGGGCCGGGAACGCTCAACGTCCAACTTTTAACCCTCAACTTTCAATGAATGAACAATCCCAGCGTATTTGTAGGAGCCTGCTTGCAGGCGATTCGCAACGCGCGCCAACGGTTCATTCATCAAATCGCCTGCAAGCAGGCTTCTACATCCCATGAACAATGACCCTTCAGGTTTGAGCGTTAAAAGTTCAAAGTTAAATGTTGAGCGTTCCGCGCCCGAGGCCGCGGTCTTCAGCGACGACGTGTGGGAGGACCTGCTCAACTACATCGAGGAAAAGCGGGTCATTCCGATCGTCGGCCCCGAGCTGCTCAAGGTTGAGACCGACACCGGTCCGCGGTTGCTGCTGGACTGGCTGGCTGAGAAACTCGCCGCGCGCCTCAATGTCGCGACCGCCACCCTGCCGCAGCCGGTCATGCTGAATGATGTCGTCTGCGCCTACCTGGCGAACCACGGCCGCCGCGAGGAAGCCTACACCCGGCTCCGCACCATCATGCGCGAGTCGACGTTCGCCCCGCCCCTGCCGCTGCGGCAGCTCGCCGAGATCACGGATTTCAACCTCTATGTCTCGATGACGTTCGACCCGCTGCTCGAGCAGGCGGTCAACGCGGTGCGCTTCGGCGGCGCCGCCAACACCGAGGTCATCGCCTACGCCCCCAACCGCGTGGCCGACCTGCCCGTCGAGCGCGACGACCTCCAGCGCCCG